>NZ_JAUBUB010000111.1:0-20097 GCF_036705265.1 Microcoleus sp. B4-C2 | reverse complement strand
CTGAGTCTTTTGGGTTTGAGCTAGTTGCTAAAACTCCACAGTTAGATTGAGTTTCTTAGGAGGACTTTAGCTTTGAGACAGGGAATTCATTCCCTGTCGGACTACCGGTTTTACCTTAATGATAACAGTTAACGGCTTTGAGAAAAATCTAGAGATGAAGTTCCGCAAACTCGCATTCAAACTGCACTTGTATTTGGGGTTGGTAGTAGGAATATTTCTAGCAGTAATTGCTTTAACGGGCAGCTTGCTGGTTTTCGGGCCTGAAATCGAGCGGTTGTTCAATCCCCAACTCCTGCAAGTAATTCCTCAAGCCGAACGAATACCGCTGGAAAATGTCCTGCAAATTGTCGAAAAAGCTTATCCGCAAAATCAAGCTCTTAGTATCTTGCTGCCCCGAAAAGCGAAGGAAGTTTGCCAAGTTTCGATGCTGTCAAAGAGTGAGGAAGTAGTTAACGTTTATGTCAATCCTTACAGCGGAAAAATTAAGGGTACGCGCCTTAAGAAAGAAACTTTTACAGGTTTTATTTTTACGTTACACGCGGAATTAGCTGGAGGAGAATTTGGTCATCTTGTTGTAGGGATTTGCGGTCTAGTAATGCTAGGACTAACTTTTAGTGGTTTGGTCTTGTGGACGGGCTGGCGCAATTTGGCTCGCGGATTTTCTATTAATTGGAAAGCTAACTGGCAGCGGACTGTATTTGATTTACATAACGTTTCTGGCATTGTATCGGTCGCTTTTCTCATACTCATCTCAGCTACAGGGACAGCGATAATTTTTTACGCGCCGGTTGAATCGACATTGTATTGGCTAACCAAGGAAAAGCCACAGCCAGCCTTGAATTCTCATCCCCACTCTAGCAGTTCGAGGCAAAACCTTGACGAAATCTTACACCAAGCTAATACCGTTTGGCCAGAAGCTAAAACCACTTTTATTTCTCTGCCTTTGACGCCTGAAGCAATTTTTAAAGTACGGAAAAAATTTCCCAACGAGCCACACCCAAACGGGGTTAGCACCATTTATCTCGACCAATACAGTGGCGAAATATTGCAGGCTGACAGTGTAAATTCAGCTTCGGTAGCAAATCGAATTCTCAACTCGCTTTATCCGCTACATATTGGTAGCTATGGCGGAATTTACTTGCGGCTGGTACACACGATCGCAGGATTAGCAGCGATCGTACTGTTTGTTACGGGCGTACTGATGTGGCGACAGCGGCATTTGGTGAAATTTTACCGCAAGCAGGCGAGACAGCAATATGAAGAATTATCTCCCCTTAGCCAGCAATGGCCTTGGTTTTAATGAGAGCGGCGTGCGGTTTGATGCGGGTGTCAATCGATTTTAGATTTTAGATTTTAGATTTTCGATTGAAGCATTGACCCCACGGATAAATTCGGGGGGCAAGTTTCTCGGATACAGGTTTTTTATTTCTCCGTCCTGAGTCTGCGAAGGAATGAATCCGGGGGCTTGTATCCTGGATGCTTTCGGTCATTCTCCTGCCTAAAAACCCCGATTCTCTCAATTTTAAATCCTATCAATCGCTTCTTTAATGCAAAAATTTATTCAACTCTGGCTCGGACAAACTGCTTCGATGATTGGCAGCGCTATGTCCGCGTTTGCGCTGACTATTTGGATTTGGGACTCTACCAGTCAAGCGACAGCTTTGGCTTTGTTGATGTTTTTTACTCAATTGCCGCGCATCTTGCTCGCTCCGGTTGCTGGCATTCTCGTCGATCGCTGGAATCGAAAATTTTTGATGGGGATAGGTGATGCGGTTTCAGCTCTGTTAACGCTCACTATCCTATTACTTTACATCAGCCAAAACCTGCAAATATGGCATATATATATAGCGGCTGCGGTTAACGGAATTTTTGACCAAATTCAGCAGTTAGCTTACTCAGCAGCGATCGCCACAATGATGCCAGAAAAGCATTACAGCCGTGCTAGCAGTTTAAGTTTTTTGGCCAGTTACGGTGCGAGTATTATTGCTCCGACGCTGGCGGGGATTCTCTATTCTGCGATTGGGCCCGGCGGGATTTTTACGATCGACCTGGCAACTTTTACAATCGCGATCGCCACCCTAGTATCTGTCAAAATACCCCAGCCCGCGATCGCCTCCAATCCCCAGCCGACTAGCTTTCACCTGTTGCAAGAACTCAGCTTCGGATTCCGCTACATCGTCGATCGTCCCAGCCTGGTTGCCTTGCTGGTGTCCGTTTCGCTATTCTGGTTCGCTCACGACATCGGCGCGGCCCTCTACTCACCGATGATACTGGCACGCACCGGCAATAATGCCAGAATCCTCGGTACTATCCTTTCAGCCGCCGGCGCAGGCGGTGTTTTAGGAGCATCGATCGTCAGTATATGGGGCGGGCCCAAACGCCGAATCCAGGGCTTTCTGCTCGGCATGGCAGGCGCGGGCTTGAGTAAAATAGTCTTTGCTTTCGGTCAGGCGCTTTCCATCTGGATTCCCGCTCAATTTTGTTCGTCTTTCAATTTCCCCATCCTCGGCAGTTCCAACGAGGCGATTTGGCTGGCGAAAGTAGCACCAGAGGTACAGGGGCGTGTTTTTGCTACCAGAGCAGTTATTGTGCAATTGGCGTCAGCGATCGGTTTATTGATCGCAGGGCCACTTGCCGATCGCGTCTTTGAGCCCGCCATGCAACCGGGAGGTTTTTTAGCAGCTATTTTTGGCCCAATTCTGGGGACAGGTGCCGGTGCTGGCATGGCTTTGTTATACGCTATCTCCTCGCTGGGCTTATTGCTTGTTGCCGTCGGTGGGTATGCTTGCCGGCTGTTGCGCGATGGATAATATCGTTTCCGGTTGGATGGATCTCACATCTTGCATCATTCTCAAGAACAGGCAAGATGCCTGTTCCACAACAAGTGCAATTTCTTGTGGGGAGTAGGGGTTGGGCATCCTGCCCGCCCATAAAAAGCTTATTGAAAATGGTGCAAGATGTCAGTTGGATCGGAATGATTTAACCGCAGAGGGCGCAGAGAACGCAGAGGGAGAGAATACAGAGAGGAATAATTCGGATGCTACCGGATTTGATATCAAGGGGAAACGGCGCAGAGAAGTCTTTTAACTTCTGCCTTCTGTGTTCTGCTATAGTTTCTGGCGCGAACTCAGGTGAGCTTCAATTTCCGATCGCGATCGCCATACAGGGCGCAATTCTTTGCGAGCAAAGAGCTGCGACTGATCGCCGGCGTGGGGCGAACCAGGTTGAGTGGCGTTGCCGTAACTGTTTAGCGCCATCGCTTTCACCGGATTCGAGAACTCGATCGCAGCGACAAAAGAATCGCCCGCAACCGCTTGAAAGCGATTGTCTTTCCCTGGAGCGAACCATACTGAGCGAAATACACCCAAAGCACCGTCAGCTCCATTTGCAGGCAGATTCGCCACCCCAGGCAATCGGAAGACTTCCCCCCATGCCACATCTAACGCGCCATAAGTTACCTCAACTTTGGTTGCTGCCGCTTCCAGCACCCGCACCGCCTCCGCAGGATTTGCCAACCCGTCTGGCGTCGTTAGCGGCGCATCTTCGCTCCAAGGTTTGGCGAATAACCGATCGGCATCCATCGCTTTTTTCCAAAAGGCAAACAGCACCGCACCGCGACTGTCAGCATCGACTTTGCGATCCCAAGTGGCGAGAACTTCCGCAGCGCGACGCGCTTGAGCACTGCCTTGGCGTGCGACGGGAATTAAATTATCGAGGAGGCGATCGGCGAGTTCTACCTGAGTGGAATGTTTGTATTGCATCAATTCATCGAAAGAGATTTTTTCATCTTCTAAGAGCATTTTTGCCGATCGCTGCGATCGCAAGTCCATCGGGCCGCGCGGTGCCATGTAGGCGGGATAATTATCCGGTGCGATCTGCCTGGGAAATGTCGTCGTCCAAGGGGGATCGTTGGTATTTTGCAACCAACCGCTGGGCGGATCGACAACGCGCGGCAAATCCGCATAGGGATGATTTTTGCTCCACAAAGTCTCTGAAGTATTGCCGGGAATCGTGCCTGACCAGTATTTAAAATCTCCGTTTTTGCGTATGGGGACTTGACCGTTAAACAAGTGCATGATATGCCCCTCACGATCTGCATACATGACGGTAAACATGGGAATTTCCAAGCGCTTTAAAGCGGCTTCAAATTCAGAAAAATTATTTGAGCGTGCCATATCCCACCACTGCTGAAGGGCTCCTGGTTTATCGAGTCCGACAACGCGCAGGGCGATCGCTTTGCCCTGTTTTTCTGTGAGAATCGGCCCGTGAACAGAACGCCGCACGACTAAAGATTCCGATCGCAAATTCCCATTCTTTTCTTTGACTTTTAAAACCTTCTCTTCTCTGTCAAATTTTCGGACTTCGCCATCGAAGCGATAGCCATCGTTAGCGAGGGGCAATTCATAGGCATCCCAGCCATCGTGAGTGTTGACAGTATGAGTCCATCCCAAGTTGTCATTAAAGGCGATCGTTAATACAGGAAATCCGACGAGAGTCGCTCCGTAAGCGTTAATTTCTGGGGCAACCAGTTGCGCTTCGTACCATAAATATAAATCCGACCAAGGAAGGTGAGGATTTGCCAATAGCATGGCATTGCCGCTTTGAGAATGGGAAGGAGCGATCGCCCAACCATTAGAGCCTTTGGGGGTATCATTTTTAGCGATATCTTCAACGCTATCTGGCTCGACTATAAAAGTAAAATTGATGACGCGTTGCGCGTGTGCCAATACATCTGCCGGTTTGAGGGGCAATGCTACTTTTAATTCTTCCGTGAGTGCCTCTGGGTGTGCTTTTGCATAGGCATTCATTCCGCCAACAAAAGCATCGAGATAGTTGCGAAAAATGGGAGTTTGTGATTCATACCACGCATTGGCGCGATTAGGAATTCCCATAGTTTGCACCCAGCGATCGGATTCGAGATAATCTTCGCCCCAAAATTCCGCCGCTTGCCCGCGAGCTTGCCCGTAAAGACGCAAAATCAGATTACCGTGACTTTGCATCTGCGCCCACCCGAAAGCGTAGAAAAGGCTTTTACTATTTTCTCCGTAAATGTGTGGAATTCCATAGGTATCCCAAAGAATTTGAGTACCACTTTCAGGCGCGGATTGAACCCCATTATTTAGAATCAAAACTAAAATAAAACTCATTAATAACGAGACAATCCGCCGGCTTTGTTTTTTTAGTTGTAGAAACACGGGAAATCAATTGGCTAGGGTTTGTCAAACTGAGACATTGCAGCCTTTTCAACAAGCTGCATTAACAAAACGCCGAGGATTTAAAGCCCTTTTATGGAGAGAGAAAAAATTATACCAAATCCGATGCCCAAAAAGCTAACCTATCTACGTCTATCTGCGTCCATCTGCAGTAAAAAAAATAACACCTCTGTGAGAACTCCAGAAAATCCGAAAAAACACTCTCTGTAAATCGGATGTGGTATTAAAACTCCTCCCCTACACCAAATTGAAAAGCGCTATAAAACGCCGGTGTGCCGGCTATAAAGCCCATTAATGTCATTGGTGAGGAGGGGGGTAAACAAGTAAGGAGAAATAGGTTATAATATCGTTTCCGGTTGCATCGGAATTATTCATCTCTGTATTCTCTCCCTCTGCGTTCTCTGCGCCCTCTGCGGTTAAATCATTCCGATGCAACCGGAAACGATATAACTGAGATATTGCACCATTCTCAATTAGCCTTTTATGAACAGGCAAGATGCCTGTTCCACAAAAGATAAAATTTCTTGTGGAACAGGCATCTTGCCTGTTGCTGACGGCCTGTTCCACAAAAGATAAAATTTCTTGTGGAACAGGCATCTTGCCTGTTGCTGACGGCCTGTTCCACAAAAGATAAAATTTCTTGTGGAACAGGCATCTTGCCTGTTGCTGACAATGGTGCAAAGTGTGAGTTATAAGGTTATTTTTGGAGCTGCCCCTGTTGCCAATTTCCCTCTACTTTCGTCCCATCTGCATATAGATAAGAACCCTGCCCGTGTTTCTGGCCGTTGAGGAATTCACCTTGATAGCGATCGCCATTGGCGTAAATGCAGGTACCTTTGCCGTTGAACTGACCATCGCTAAATTCGCCTTCGCAGCGATCGCCATTCGCAAAAATGTAAACTCCTTTTCCGCTCATCTTACCCTTGACAAAAGCGCCTTTATAGGTATTTCCATTGGCGAACTCACGGACACCTTCACCACTAAATTCTCCATTGTCAAACGGCCCTTGATAACGTCCCCCTTCTTTAAAAGTAAACAACCCCTGACCTTGAATGTTGCCCTTGACAAACTCTCCTTCATAGCGGTTGCCGTTCGGATATTCGCGAACCCCTTTACCGTGAAATTGCCCTTCACTAAATTGCCCCTCATAACGACCTCCTTCCGCAAAGGTATAAATTCCCTGCCCGTGAGGTAAGTTATTCAGCAACTCTCCTTCGTAGCGGTTCTTATTAGCATATTGACAGACGCCTTTGCCGTTAACTTTTCCTTCTTTAATATCTCCTTCGCATCGAGTGCCATTACTGAACGTAAAAGCCCCACGACCGCTGGGAGAACCATTAGTAAAAGAGCCTTCGTAACGAATGCCGTTAGTTGAGGTAAAAGTGCCTGTACCGTCGAACTCACCGTTTTTAAAAGTACCTTCGTAGCGGTTGCCGTTAGCAAATTCGCGGACACCTTTACCGTTGAATTCACCCAAGGCAAATTCTCCTTGATATTTACCTTCTTCTTTAAAGGTATAAATTCCTTGACCGTGAGGTTGGCCGTTGAGAAAAGAGCCTTCGTAGCGATCGCCGTTGGCATATTGACAGATGCCGGGACCGCTGAGTTTTCCCTCACTCAATTCTCCCTCGCAACGTCCGCCATCGGGTAAAGTAATTACTCCTGCCATTGCGCTGTGAGGGTTGGCAAACAACACAGCCATTCCCAAGTTGGAACCAACTAATAGAGCGAGTCCAACTCGCTGAAGTTTACTTAATATTGCTGACGACATTCCCAAATTCATAATTCACAAAAAATTCAACTTTTAACTTTGCTATTCCTTGGACAGTTCTATAGAATTCCCAGCCAAATTGCTAGAGTCTCAAAAAAATCCCTAGTCAGTGAGCCGGAAGATAATGACTATTCTTTCCCCTTGAATGCCACTCTCTGATGGGGCATATTTCCTTTCTTGTACTTGTTTCATCGCTGCGCGATTCAAGTCGTTGTATTTGCTAGGAGTCAATATCTTGATGTTGGATGTCTTACCGTTGGGGTCAATGTCACAAATGAGTTCCACTTGGCCTTGGCGCCCTTCTTCTCTGGCTGCGATCGGATATTCAGGTTTACCGCAGCCACTAATGCAAGTGGCCAGAGGCGCGCCGGCAGGGCGCGAAGGACTCCCCCCTCTTCCTGGATTTGTCGGTTTTGGCATTGGCCCGGAACCGCTGCCAAATGGCCCTGACGAACCCCCGCCGCCATTTCCACCTCCACCGGGTGATGAGTTCGATGCACTTCCTGCAGGGCTACCAGAGGAGGGGAGGTTTCCTACATCCCCGATCGCACTTCCCGAATTTCCGCCACCTCCTGGGCTAGTAGCTGTGACTGGTGAGCCAGCCACAGGCGATCGGGGCGATCGCCCCGAACCAGCCGCAAATGGCTCATCAGAAGGTATGTTGCCATTTTCGCGGGCACCGGATGGTGAGTTCGACGCACTTCCTCCGGGGCTATCAGGGGAGGAGGGGTTTGTGAGATCCCCGATCGCATTTCCAGAGTTACTACCGCCTCCTGGCCTAGTAGCTGTGACTGGCGGGCCAGCCGCGGGCGATCGCTGTAGGGGCCCGGAAGAAGGATTTAATGGCTCTGAGGAAGGTTCCCCGCTACCCGCCGAAGCAGGCGGCTGGTTTTCAGGGCTGTCTGAGGAGTTGGGATTTCCAGCATCTTTTGTAAAGTCTGTGGAACTTGCAGCACCCTTGGGGCGGGAGTCGCTAACGGGTGGTTCGCTTTTTGGAGGATCGGGCGAGGGGGTTTCCGGTTCCTGGGCGATCGGGGTTTTAGGAGTTTCTGGGGAATTGAAATCCTGTTGAGGTGCGGGGGAAGGCTCGATAGGAGTTGGTGGTGGCGTTACCGCTACCGGTGGCTCCTCTGGAATCGGTGGTGGCGTTACCGCTACCGGTGGCTCCTCTGGAATCGGTGGTGGCGTTGCCGCTATCGGTGGCTCCTCTGGAATCGGCGGTGGCGTTACCGCTACCGGTGGCTCCTCTGGAATCGGCGGTGGCGTTACCGCTATCGGTGGCTCCTCTGGAATCGGCGGTGGCGTTACCGCTACCGGTGGCTCCTCTGCGGGAGTTGGCTCTGGTGGCGGTTCTGGTTTGAACGTCTCAGGCGGGGGAGATGCCTTTTCTGGAATAGTCGGCTCTGGCTGGGTTTCCTCTACTTTTGGCTCATCAAGCACAACAATTTCAATTGCATCCTCTTCAAATTCAGCAGGTTTGACGAACTTGAGGCTCAACGGCAGCGCGACACCGTGCAGTAAGGTTGAGGCTAACAGACTGATCGCCAGAACTTTTTTGAGAGCTTCTTCTTGTTGTTGTCTTTGCGTCGCCGAAATATTTGAAAAACTCATGCCTTCTCACTCTCCTTTATGGATGGCAACATCCTCGCTGGCTCCCCGACATCACCCGAAACAAGCTACCAACTGCGGGTTGAGCTTGCTATCACTGATGAACCTACCCATCCTATAAGAAGACTGTCACCCTGTTCAAGACTCTTGCAATTAATTTTCATTATTTAATTTTGATATAGGGGCTAGAGGCTACCAATCAGCATTTTCTTTGGGGGCGTCTACTTGGCTCTTATGGGCGCTGTCAATGTTCTGATTCTGGCAGGGCAAGGTTCCAAAATGCCTTAACGGCAATACTCTAGCCCGTAATTTACCAACAAATTTCCACATTTTCAAGATTTTCATAAAAATTAATTAATAAGTGAATATAATTATATAGTAAGTTTTTAATAGCTAATAATTATTTAAAAGGGTGGCTCATGACTTGACAAACCCTGATTTTTGTGGAAACCTAGTTGAGAATCTTTTAAATTATTGAAGATTATTGTCAAGTCCTAACGCAAATATTTAGCAAAGAAGCACTGGCAGAACAATCTGTCGCGATCTCGATCGGGATCACAGTAGGAGCATTTTGGGTACAGACGAAGATAGTCACATACAGGTAGTGCGATCGCGCTTGTGATCGCGCTTGCGATCGCGCTTGAGTGAAACAATTCGCAGCCTGAATCACTTGTGCCGACTTGACGCAGAAACTCTACCAACCTTCGATCGGGCTAATTGCAGCATTAGGCAGCTTGCGATCATTCAACAGAGCTAGCGAGAGTACAAATCAATGGATGCTTTCATTTACATTTTTCGCGCCGCAGGCATTGTTGCTTGGCCGCTATTGGCCTCCTCAATCGCAGCAGTCGCGCTGATCATAGAGCGTCTTGCCTTTTGGTTTAGGGTAAATCGGCGGCAGCGGCGAGTCGTGCGGGAAGTGCTACAGCTATACAGTCAAAACCCCGATTCCGCAGTCAAAAAGTTACAAGTAAACAGTGATTTACCCCTAGCCCGGATTTTTTTAGAAGCTTTAGAATTAGACTCGCCCAACATCGAAGAATTTCGTTTGGCCCTAGAGAGTGGCGCTCAGGCAGAAATCCCCATCCTGAAGCGATTCAATACAATATTTGACACCATTATCAGCCTTTCCCCACTATTTGGGTTGCTCGGAACAGTTTTGGGGTTAATTACTACCTTTAGTTCCCTCAAACTGGGGAATGCCACGGGCACCAATGCCGCAGGTGTTACTTCTGGGATTAGCGAAGCCCTCGTTTCTACGGCAATAGGATTAGTTGTGGCAATCTTTACACTCTTATTTGCCAATATGTTTCGCGGGTTTTACTTACGGCAAATTGCTTTTATTCAGGAAGCGGGAGGCCAACTAGAGTTATTGTATCGTCACCGCTACGAAAAACTACCAAGAGAATCTAACTATGCGCCTACCCGATGAACCTGATAGTATTCCCCAGATTAACATCGTGCCAATGATTGATGTGGTCTTCGCCATATTGACGTTTTTAATTGTTTCCTCTCTGTCTTTATCCAAATCCGAGGGTCTACCCGTAAATTTACCGAAAGCATCCACCTCTCAAGTTCAGGACTCGCCTTCTAAAATTACCGTCACCATTGATCCTAATGGAAAATTAATGGTTGATAAAAAGTCAGTCAACTTAGACCAGATTGAGAGTACGGTGCGACAGGTGATGGGGTCAAATCAGAACTCATTAATTGTGCTGAATGCAGATAAAAGCGTCAATCACGGAAATGTGGTGGAAGTTATGGATCGATTACGCCGAATTAAGGGAGCTAAGTTAGGGATTGCTACCGCAAAGTAGAGCTCTCCTATAATTACTAATTTTTAATTCCCTGTATGATTCAGAACTTTATTTAATAAAGCAGTTAAAAATTAAAGTCCTTACTGCCAAAAAAACAGCAAGGACTTTAATTATTTATTCCTGAGCTTTAAGGACGAACCTCCTTACTACACACGTTAAATACTTGCCATCACTTCACGCGCTGCCGCCAAAGTTCGATCGATATCTTCCTCAGTATGAGCCAAAGAAGTAAATCCAGCCTCAAACTGTGAAGGAGCAAGATAAATTCCGTGCTCCAACATTCCCCGGTGAAAGCGGCTGAACTTCGTCAAATCCGACTTCTTAGCATCCTCATAATTGTGAACCGGGCCAGCCGCAAAAAACAAGCCAAACATCCCGCTAATTTGCCCGCCCCAAACCGCGTGTCCCGCTTCCTTAGCAATTTTTAGCAATCCGTCAGACAGTTTTTTAGTAATCTTATCCAACTGTTCGTAAGTGCCGGGTTTTTGTAGCAATTCCAAAGTCTTAATCCCAGCAGTCATCGCCAAAGGATTTCCCGAAAGCGTACCCGCTTGATACATCGGCCCAGCAGGAGCCACCATCCCCATAATATCCCGCCTTCCCCCGTAAGCTCCCACCGGCAAACCGCCACCGATAACTTTACCCAAAGTAGTCAAATCCGGCGTGACACCGAATCTTTCCTGAGCTCCGCCGTAGGCGATGCGGAAACCGGTCATTACTTCATCAAAAACCAACAAAGCACCGTTATCTTTAGTAATTTCCCGCAAACCTTCGAGAAAACCTGCATCCGGGGTAATAAAACCGGCATTCCCCACCACTGGTTCGAGAATCACGCCTGCTATCTCGCCGGGATTTTCGGCAAATAAAGCTTTGACTGCTTCTAAGTCATTGTAGGGAGCGTTGAGGGTGTTGGCAGTAGTGGATTTCGGGACGCCCGGAGAGTCGGGGAGGCCCAGAGTTGCGACACCGGAACCGGCTTTTACCAAGAACATATCGGCGTGCCCGTGATAGCAGCCTTCAAATTTAATCAGTTTATCGCGTCCGGTGAAAGCTCGCATCAGGCGCAAAACGGCCATACAGGCTTCGGTGCCGGAGTTGACAAATCGCACCATTTCAATGCTGGGAACGGCATCGATGACCATTTCAGCGAGTACGTTTTCCAACAGCGATGGTGCGCCGAAACTCGTACCTTTTTCTAAAGATTCGTGCAAGGCTTTGATGACTTCCGGGTGGGCGTGGCCACAGATGGCGGGGCCCCAAGTGCCTACATAGTCAATGTATTGGTTTTCGTCAACATCCCAAATGTAGGCTCCTTTTACCCTGTCAAAGACGATGGGCTGTCCGCCCACGGATTTGAAGGCGCGCACGGGGGAACTGACGCCACCTGGCATCAACTTCTGGGCTGCAGCGAAAATTTCTTCTGATTTGGTCGTTTTCAAGGTTGTGGAAACCAATGTTTTCTCCTTAGTGAACGTCTGTTGTTGGTAGAATAATTTTATAGCCAGTTCAACATAAAGGTTAGGTCGATTCAAGGAAACTATTCTAGTAGATTTTAGGGTACAAACCAATCAGTAGCAATACTAGCTTGGGTTTTTTAGGCTTTGTCGCACTAGCACCGAGCGCCCTAAAATGTAATTTTTTGTAAAATAGTTCTTGACAATTTAGCCATCCCTTGCTCAATCTTCTCTCTTCCTCTGCGTCCTCTGCGTTCTCTGCGGTTAATAAAAAAACAATCTCCGACAGGAAAGCGTTAATCTATCTTACCAAGTTGAAATAAAATTATGTCTACCACTGATTTATCGAGTTTGAGCCGATCGATCCCAATTGAAAAGATTCGTTACGACGATCGCGGTTTAGTGCCGGCAATCGTCCAAGATTATTTGGACGGTACAGTGTTAATGATGGCCTGGATGAATCGGGAGTCCCTGCAAAAAACGCTCTCTACCGGGCAAACTTGGTTTTGGAGTCGTTCTCGTTCCGAATTGTGGCCCAAAGGCGCGACTTCGGGACACATTCAAAATGTCAAAGGGCTGCGTTACGACTGCGATAGTGATGCTTTGCTGGTGACTGTCGAACAAGTGGGAGATATTGCTTGTCACACCGGAGAAAGAAGTTGTTTTCACCAAGTTGATGGGGAAATTTCACCGCCGCCAGGGGATATGTTATCTCAATTATTTGCGGTAATTTGCGATCGGCGCGACCATCCTAACGAAAGTTCTTATACTTGCAAGTTGTTCGAGGGCGGTGACAACAAGATTCTCAAGAAAATTGGCGAAGAGTCGGCGGAAGTTGTAATGGCTTGCAAAGATGACGATAAAGATGGAATTGCTGGAGAAGTTGCGGATTTATTTTATCACGCTTTGGTTGCGATCGCTCATCATCAAGTTGATTTGAGGGAAGTTTACCGCAAATTGGGCGATCGACGAAAATAATCGGTAATTGCGAATGGGTAATTGGTAATTGGGCATCGATAAGTGGGAGGCTATAACAGCGGTTTTTTTAACAACATTCGATCGAGCTTTTGCAAAATAAAAATAGCCGCGCCCACACTCAAAGCCAAACCCAACCAAAAATTATCCGCCGCCCCTTTACCTCCATCCAAAGCCAAACCGCCCAGCGGCTGCCCGATTAAATAGCCGATCGCCCAACACTGAGAACTAACCGCCAAATACACGCCCCGCAAAGACTCCGGCGCTAAATCCACCACCAAAGCAGAAGCAAAAGGCGTATAAGCAACAGTCGCCATCGACAAAAAGCTCAAGCCTAAAACAGCTAACAATAGATTGCCAGTGGCAGCCATTCCCGTCAAGCCGATCGCGATAAATCCCATTCCCCATAGCAGCGCAGAAATCATCAAAGCTTTTGGATGGGAAAACCGCTTCAAAGCTTTAACAACTGGCATTTGCAAAGCCACAGTTAAAAACGTGCTAAAAGCAAACAAAACCGTAATTGTACCTGTAGAAAAGCCTTTTCCCGATGTCCCCACCGCGACAAACTTGCTAAAGTACAGCGGCATTGTGGTTTGGATTTGGGAAATATATAATGTGAACAGGGTATTTACTAAAGCATAAACTAAAAGACTTCGATCGCTCAGCGCCACCATCCAGCCATTTTCCCGATTCTTTTTGCCTCTATCCCCTGGATTAGCTGGTTTGTAGGTTTCGGCGATCGCGATCGCAACTACTGCAAACAGCACTAAAAACGAGATACCATCAATAATAAAGAGCGATCGATAATTCCCCGTTACAGCAATCAACAAACCGCCCAAAATAATCCCAACTTGCAAACCCAAATTATCAGCCAGCCGCGTCAAAGCAAAAGCCTCCTGTCGCTGTTCGCCCTGAGTTAAATCCGCCACCATCGTCTCGGTTGGAGGCCAATACAAACCCACGCCAAAACCCATCAGTAAATTGCCCGCAATTAAGCCTGGGAAATCATTAGTCCCCGCCAGTACAAAAGAAGCCGCAGCCGAAATAATTGTCGCCAGCAATAAAGTTCGCCGCCTTCCCCAAAATTTGGAATCGCAAAAAGAACCGCCCAAAATTCTGCCGAATATTCCCGAAACTGAACCGCTACCCAAACCAATCCCAACAGCAGTAGCAGATAAACCGACGCGATCGACAAAAAATATCGGCGCGTAAAATAAAGTAAAACCGGTGCCGCTTTGGGAGAGGAATCTGCCCCAGGCAAGAATCCAGACTTGAGGGGGGAGACGGGGCAACCAAGAGGATAATTGAAATTTAGGCATATACACTTAAATTAGGAGTTATTTCTGGACGCAAAAACCCGGTTTTTTTATGAAAAAAATACGTTATGACCTTTAATCAGGTTCAAAAACAGATGTCTTTGGTCGCAGTGCATAAGTCCTGTGAGTAATTATTAATTTATTCCGTACTTTTTAGGAATTAGTATTAGTTAACGCACGGGATGACAAACATAAGTGAGCTTAACAATTCTTCAGCGTCTGTTACACAAAAGTTACCATTAATTTAAAAATACTTAACACGATTTGAGAAAAAAATTAGTTAAACTCTAGAAAAGGCAGAAGAAAATTTTAGAGGCTCAATTATATGACAGCTATTACAACATCAAGAGTAGAATCAATCAAACCGCGCTGGCAAGCAATTGTCATGGTTGCCCTAATTTTCTGGCTCAGCGTTAGCCTGATTTTGGATCTAGTAATTATGCCCAGTCTCTACGTATCTGGCATGACGACATCACCGGAGTTTGCAACTGCCGGGAATTTAATGTTCTGGGGATTCAACCGCGTTGAGTTAATCTGTTCGGGCCTGGTGGCAACGGGTTTGATGGTTTTGAGCAATTTAGTCGGTGACTTCGGCAAGCGCAGCCGCACAGCAATCTTATTATCATTGGTACTTCTGACGATCGCCCTGATTGACACCTACGCCCTGACACCCCAAATGAGCGCCTTGGGAATGCAGCTAAATCTGTTCGATTCCGCAGCAGAAGTCCCCGCCGGGATGAATCTACTGCACCAAGGCTATTTTGCCTTGGAAGCGCTGAAGTTGGCTGTCGCCGGTACGCTGCTGGGCTGGTGCTACCAAAACCAAGTTTAATCGACACCATGCTCAGATGTTGAGTGGAGAAAAAAGACTCAACCGGCAGCGGGGGGCGTGAATTCACGCCCCCCGCTAATTTTTTAAATTTTAGCGATCGTAAACACCGGATTTGATATTCATCGGCGTTAATCTGTGTTTATCTGCCTGTATCTGCGGTTAAAAAAAGAGAATTTCTTGGACCGCAGATGACAATGGATTGACGCTGATTCACGCAGATGAATAGAAGAGAGATATGAATAATCTCCGATGCTAACTGATTTGATACAACTATACGGTCAAGTTTCCTGAACCAGCGCAAAAACGGATACTTGCGAACTCCTCCCGTGGTGGAAAAATCAAAATTTTAGACTCTTGTTCACCCTCCCAGATTCATCTGTAGAGTAAATCTAAAATCTAAAATCTAAAATCTAAAATCTAAAATCGACTGCCCTACTCGGATGCTTCCGGTAAATCTGCTTTTGGCCACAGCAAGCGCAAGCCCATCACCGCAAATCCGATCGCCGCGAGCCCCTTTACCAGTCGTTCCGGCAACACCTCTGCCGTGCTGAAGCCAATGGCCACGCCGATAAAACTGGCCAACAGCAGCGCCGACGCCGTACCAAAAAATACAGCCCGCGGCGAGTTACAACTACTGCCCAGGGCGATCGCAGCTAATTGACTTTTGTCTCCCAATTCTGACAAAAACACTGTAATAAAACTGATTCCCAAAAGTTGCCAGTCCATGTTTTTTTAGTTCTTAGTTAGCTATTGTAGAAATCTAGGACTTACCGACAAGGCAGACAATTAACCCAACACTTCCCACAGCAGAACCGCCGAAATCGCCAGTAAAATCACTCCGGCTGCTCTCTCCAAAGTTCTCGGAGCAATCCGACTAGCCAGCCACCTTCCCAGCAACACCCCCAGCAAACTGGTTGCTATCAAAGCCGAACCCGCACCCGCAAACACGATCCAAGGATTTCGAGATTCAGCCGTCATCAGCAAAATCGCGATCTGAGTTTTGTCTCCAATTTCAGCTAAAAAAATAGTTGCAAAAGTCGAAGCAAAAATTGCCCAGTGCTTGGGCTTCAGTTTCTTTTGTTCCTGACAAATATCGGGATTGACAGTCACTGAGAGTTCAGCGGGCTCCGGGGTTAAAGCAGCACAAATCTCAGTAACCTCTTTTATTTGTAGTTGTACCTGTTGTGGCAAATCATAATTGAGGTTTACTGAGTCAGAAGCAGACAAGCTTGGCGGAACAGAATCAAGTTTCACGGGCAATGAGTGCTAAACGCTATTTATTTTTGACTTGTACTTTTGATTCTAACTCTCTCGGTGGCTGCTTTTACCAAACCAGGGTCAATCGATTTTAGATTTTAGATTTTAGATTTTAGATTTTAGAATTGAAGGATTGAAGGATTGACCCCACGGATAAATTCGGGGGCAAGTTTCATCGGATACAGGTTTTTTATTTCTGGATCCTGAGTTTGCGCGTTGGAATGAATCACGTGGCGGGTATCCTGGATGCTTGATTTTCATCTTTTTCCCCCGATATTTCAGCAACTGGTTCCTGGAACCACTCACCCCCCCCAAAAAGGCCTACAAGCCCCCAGACTTATCTGTCGAGTCAATCTAAAATCTAAAATCTAAAATCTAAAATCTAAAATTGACTGACTGACTGGTTCATGTGCCGTAAGTTCGATCGCCCGCATCTCCCAAACCAGGTACAATAAAGCCCTGTTCGTTCACTATTTCGTCGATCGTTGCCGTGTAAATCATCAAACTTGGGTACTCTGCACTCAGCCTCTTCAAAGCCGGAGGAGCAGCCACCACAGAGATAATCCGAATCAAGCTCGGATCAATTCCCCGTGCAGTCAATTCCTGCATAGTCGCTATAATCGTCCCGCCAGTCGCCAGCATCGGCTCGCTAATTATCACCCGCGTTTCCGGGTTAAACTGCGCCGGCAATTTGTTCAAATAACAAGTCGGTTGCAGCGTCTCCTCATTTCTTGCCATGCCAAGGTGGTAAACCGACGCCAGCGGCACAACCGTCTGAATTCCTTCGAGCAGTGACAAACCCGCCCGCAAAATCGGTACCACAACTAACGGAGCTTCTGGGTTGATAAAAGTCGCCGGACATTCTGCCAAAGGCGTTTGCACTGTGGTTTCCACTGTCGGCAGCCATTCTCGAATCGCCTCGTAAGCCAGCCACCTTCCCAATTCTGTCATCGCAGAACGAAAAAGTACCGATGGGGTGGCGGCGTCGCGGGCAACAGCCAGCCAGTGTTTAATTAACGGATGTGGAGGAACGTAAACGCGCAGTTGCAGGGACATGAGGAAATTGGGGAGATTGCTAGGTTTGAGGGATTTTATGCGGTGCGATCGATCTGCTTCGAGGGCTTCCCCAACGGGCGATCGATCGCTCTGTGCAACTTATCACATCCTTGAGGGTGCATACAAGCCAGAGATTGAGTTAGAACCCATTCGCCGATCGACCTCCATCCGCTTATTGAAATATTTTTCTAATAGTATTGACATTAATTAGCAACAAGGCTATATTGATTTTTAGTGTTCTCCTCTCAAAGGATCGGCAGACGGGGGCAGTCGGCAATGGTAGACTGTTCCCGCATTTTTTTGGGAAGCAGGGGCATCGGCCAAACAGGGCATCGGCCAAACAGGGCATCGGCCAAACAGGGCATCGGCCAAACAGGGCATCGGGCATTGCCGAACTTCGGTCTTCTTGACATCCGCTACATCCGCTACATAATCCGTTGCCGAACTTCTTGCTTCTGGAGCGATCGACTGTAAAATCATAGAAATATTAAGATTTTTAACCGAATGTCAGCTCCTACCCAATCCCAGTTATTTTCTCCCAACTCCCGCCCAACAGAGCAAGAGTTTGATGTAATTGTCATCGGTTCCGGCATTGGTGGACTGGTGACAGCCACCCAGCTAGCCGCTAAGAAAGCCAAAGTTTTAGTGCTCGAAAGCTATACAATTCCGGGGGGTAGCGCTGGATATTTCGATCGAGAAGGCTACAGATTCGATGTCGGCGCCTCCATGATTTTTGGTTTCGGACAGCGCGGCACCACCAACCTCCTCACCCGCGCCCTGAAAGCAGTCAACGTCACCTTAGAAACCATTCCCGACCCCGTACAGCTTCACTATCACTTACCCAGCGGCTTGGAACTTGAAGTTCCCCAAGCTTATGACAAATACTTGCAAGAATTAACAGACAGGTTCCCTCACGAACGCGAAGGAATCCACAAATTTTACGGCGAATGCTGGAGCGTCTTCAACTGCCTCAACGGCATGGAATTGCTATCCCTAGAAGAACCCGGATATCTCGTCCGAGTCTTTTTTCAGAATCCTTTAGCCTGTTTGGGATTAGTAAAATATCTGCCTCAAAATACTGGCGACATAGCGCGGCGCTACATAAAAGACCCTACTTTGCTGAAATTTATCGACATGGAATGCTACTACTGGTCTGTAGTACCCGCAGACTTGACGCCGATGATTAATGCCGGAATGGTATTTTCCGACAGGCATTACGGTGGCATCAATTATCCCAAAGGCGGAGTCGGTCAAATCGCCCAAAAATTAGTCGAAGGATTAGAAAAATGTGGCGGGAAAATTCAATACAAAGCTAAAGCGAAAAAAATTATCACAGAAAACGGTCGCGCTGTCGGAGTCGAGCTCGCAACCGGCGAAGTTTACCGCGCCAAGCGCATAGTTTCTAACGCCACGCGCTGGGATACTTTTGAGAAATTGCTTCCCGCAGAAGAGATGCCAGCTAGCGAGAAGAAATGGCAGCAACGCTATCAAAAAGCCCCCAGTTTCTTGAGTTTGCATTTGGGAGTGGAAGCAAGCGTAATCCCTGCGGGTAGTGCCTGCCACCACATTTTGTTAGAAGATTGGAACCAAATGGAAGCGCCGGAGGGAACTGTTTTGGTGTCAATTCCGACCGTGCTCGACCCGGATTTAGCTCCCGCAGGATATCACATCGTTCACGCTTTTACTTCGAGCTGGATGGAAGAGTGGGAAGGACTTTCGCAGCAGGAATATGAGGATAAAAAAGAAGAGGCCGCAGGGAGAATTATTGAAAGATTAGAAAAGATTTTTCCCGGTTTAGATGCCGGTTTGGATTATATGGAAGTGGGGACAGCGCGTTCTCACCGTCGCTTTTTGGGGCGTGAAGACGGAACTTACGGGCCGATTCCGCGACAGAAGCTAATGGGTTTGCTGGGAATGCCGTTTAATCGAACTTCTATGCCTGGTTTGTATTGTGTGGGCGACAGTACGTTTCCCGGACAGGGTTTAAATGCGGTGGCGTTTTCTGGGTTTGCTTGCGCGCACCGAATTGCGGTTGATTTGGGTTTTTAGTGGTAGTGGTAGGGTAGGGTGCGTCAATCGATTTTAGATTTTAGATTTTAGATTTTAGATTGACTTGCGCGAGATAAATGCGGGGGCTCTTCTGATTTTCGATTTTCGATTTTGGATTGATTCCACGGATAAATCACGTGGCGGATACCACCTTTGAAATTCGTGGTCAGATTGTTCGCGTCAACTACCCAGCATCAAGCGGAGTACCGCCGGAGACGTGGGCTTGCATCTGATCTCCACCGCAATTGGGAGAATCTTTGCAGAATCTCAGCTTTAGTTTCACCGCCCGACACATTAGGGGATGCTGACAAGCTCCCCGTACTCGCCCAGTCTTGCCGGACGAGTAACGTTCTCATGGCAATATTTCGCGCACCCACCAAATCAGCATGAAGCTCGTGCCCGCAACATTCACAGCGAAACAATAGCCCTTTTTTAGGTCTATTTGCTACCGAGGTGTGTCCACATTTTGGACAGCTTTGCGAGGTATAATTAGCTGGGACTTTAGTAGCTAAAGAGCCGTTCAAATTAGCTTTGTAGTCAATATAGCCGTGTAATTCGGCAAACGACCATTTAGCTTTATTTCGATTAGCTCTTCGCTGTTTCTTGCTAGCCTTTTTACCAGACTTGGACTTAATTCTATCCCGAACTCCGGTGAGGTTTTCCAGTCCAATCAAAGTATTAGGCTTTGCAATATCCTTGCTGATTTGGTGGTTCACGTCAGCGATAAACCGTCTTTCTCTTCCCGACAA
>NZ_JAUBUB010000110.1:0-20164 GCF_036705265.1 Microcoleus sp. B4-C2 | reverse complement strand
GGTTTTGTTCGCATCAAAAGCAACTCGCGAAGTATGATTCAAGGCATCGCGATAAGCCAAGGTAGTCTGAGACACCAAACCTTTGTGCTCGGCATTCAGGTTGAGTTTTAGCTTGGCGGTGATTATTTGAGGCATTACTTTCACGAAGTCTGAGAAAATTCTATCTCGTGAACATGGAAAAAGCAAGTGGTGTAGCAAAAATTATTTGTTCGCTCATCGACCGCCCCGAACTTTCCGACACATAAAGTCATCGGTTTGGTTCGGGACGGCTCTCCTGGCTCACGCAAATTCCTCCCGACGCTCACCTAGGTACAGGTAGAGCGCGGGACTCCTTTTGGTTTAGTTGAAGAACCGCCTTATTTT
Source organism: Microcoleus sp. B4-C2 (assembly GCF_036705265.1). Classification (NCBI taxonomy): domain Bacteria; kingdom Bacillati; phylum Cyanobacteriota; class Cyanophyceae; order Oscillatoriales; family Microcoleaceae; genus Microcoleus; species Microcoleus sp. B4-C2. Next base: position 19,801 of record NZ_JAUBUB010000110.1, on the reverse strand, counting down.
TCGTGTCTATCAATTATGCCTGCATAGCCAAGCGTATTTTCGGGGGTTGGGCGCATACCTCAAGCCCCTTTTTTCTCAACGCCGAGGAGGTGATGCCATGTAAAAGGTCGATCGACCTCACAGGAGTGCCCAACTCAAAATTGTATCAGCAGTAATAATTTTTTAACTGTTGGTTTAATTTAATTGCTAATTCGGCCCAAAGCTCTCTGGAAGTTCATCGATTTTTTCTATTTTTAGTTCTCGGCAAATAGCTTTCAACTGAAAGAGAGAAAATTTTGGTTCTGTGGCTCCAGATATCCATCTATGATACGTGGCCCGGGGAATCCCGCATCTAAAAGCAAACTCATCTTGTGATAAGTCTGTTTTGTTGATTCTTAGGGCTTCCAATGGTGAATTGCCCTCCTGTCTTCGTTCTTTTCTTGATGACATTGTAACATAAATCTCAAATTGAGATGTCATACTTGACAAATTTAAATCGACATCTCATAATGAGATACAAGTGACAGAACAAAAGCTGGCCGGTCAGGGCGAACAGCCAAAACCTACAGTTTTGAATAACCGCCTTGAGGTGATGCCATGTAAAAGGTCGATCGACCTCACAAGACAGCCCAACTCAAAATTGTATCAAAGATCCAGACCAAAACTTCAACTTTGCGATCGCACAACTTCCGTGCTATCGTGCCCTTTCTCGAACCATTCCAGATCATGTCCACATCAATTGACAACTTCTACCTAGGCGATGTCGCCTCCAACTTTCACTTTGCAGGCCCGCTGCTAGACTTTGAAGAAGAAATCCAGAATCAATCTCCCTTTCACGATTTAGATTACCTCACAGGCGAAATTAAAAGGGGATTCCTAGACTACGTGCGTCAAGGAATCATGCTGGACGCCATCCGAAAGCTGCGATTGTACAAAGACAAATTCAAAACTTTTAAAAGTTACTGCGAACAAGCATTAGGCAGGCAGTATTTTTACTGCACGCAAATTATCAAAGCTGCGAGCATTTGCCTGCGCTTAATTAAAGCCGGATTTGAGATTTTGCCTAGCTGCGTTGCTCAAGTTGTCCCTTTGTTCAAACACGCAATTACCGACCAATACGGCGACTGTCGTTTACAGGAAAAGTGGCAAGAAGTTGTCGATGTCATACCCAAAGAAAGGATTACGGCAGTAACTATTGCTGAAACCGTTGACAACAATCCCAACCTCCGGCTCAAACAAATTCGGATTAAAACCGACACCTACGCCATTTTAACGAAAAAAGCAGCCGCAGCCGGACTGTCAATTTCGGAATTTTTGGCAAGGTTGGTTGGCGAATACAATCCCAGAAATTCAGACCAGCCAGCGGAACATACTCCCGAACAAGAGGAGATTTTAGACCAATTAGACGCGGAGTTTAAGAAGCCGACCACGGAAACGACTTCAACTTCTGCCCCAGGAAAAGTTAAGTCTAAAGGTTTTGGAGTCAAAGTTGAGCCAAAAGGTGGTAAAAGGGAAGTGAAGGCGAAAACTTCGGAAAGGGAAGTTAAGGCGAAAACTTCGGAAGGTGAAGTTAAGTTAAAAAATCGGCAAACTGAAATCAAAGCCGAGAAACAGTCGAATTCATTTAATGAGAAAAATCATGAAGTCATCTGCCCAAAATCCTATCATGCGTCAACTGAAATTAATGGAGGCTCAACTGAACGAAATTCAGTGCCACCTTATTAAAGCCAGTGTGTTGAATTGGTGGCAAATAGTTTTGCCTGACGGTCAGAAAATTGCGATCGAGCACGCGGGCGGCGGACACTGGATTTTTCGGGCTAACGGGCTTGAGAAATTTCATCCAGAAGTGCGGCTAGCGGTGTTAAGGGCGATCGCCGAAGGCTGTCGCCGATAAGTTACGGGTAAGGACACGGCATCACAGCCGTGTCCCGGAAGGGGCTGGTAGGCGATCGATCTGATTTCATATCATTTGGGGATGCAGGGGGCGATCGTTTATACTGGTTGAAAGTCGGATTGTCGATCGGCTTGTAGGGCGCTTTGGGCACGGCCAAAAAGCCTTGGACGTAGAGCGCCCCCTCAATAGCTAAGGCTGCCTTACAAGCGTTGTCAAAGCAAGTTTTAGCTTTGCTTTTGATCGGGGTCGCGATTTCTATCTATCGCACCTCATCTAACAGTTCGGTCATGACGTTTTCTCTCGATATCACTCAGTATTAGTTTAATATCATATGCCCAACTCATGTTTGAGAGTTTTTACTGCATCAATTGCTTCTTGAATTTCGCGACCGTAAGTTTGGCTAATTTGTGCATGATTTAGGGGATTCATAATTAATGTACGATATAATTCAATATTTTGTTTACAGGTTGCACTTAGAAACAGAGTTCCATCCTTTTTGTAGGCGATAAGTGGTTGCCAAAAGTCATCGGTTGTTAATTTTTTAGACTCTTCTTGATATTTTACCTTTAAGTAATGCTTATCACAGAATTTTTTGAGGATGACTTCAAAGGCGGTACGCAAATATACAGCGGATGCTTTGAGATCGGGAGCTTGAGGGGGAGCCGGGGTAAGATATTGTTGTGCTTTGTCTAAATAATCAGTGTCTTGCTTCCAGACAGGAATTTCTAAATCCTCTGTAATTTTTCCGCAATAAAGTTCCTGAAAAACCCATTTGTTACCATCAAATCTCTGTTTAAGAATTTCATACCACTCCCGATCGTAGGTCATCAAAAATATTTGGTACTCGCTGAATTGATCTTTGATAATATCAATTAAGGGGAGGCGATTAGACATATCTAAGCCAATAAAAATATCATCTAAGGCGAGTAGTTTGAGTTGGGGTTTCGGTGCTACGAGGAGAGAGCTAAAATAAAGCGCGATCGCAATAGCAGAGAGTTTTGCTTCATTCAGGAAGTGATGTGGACTAGATATTTCTCGTTCTAGGAACTTAATATTTAATAAAATCTTCCGATTGTCAATACAATTTTCTTTTTGGTCGTCTCTATATTTGGCTGTGTTATCAAAAGTAATGCCTTGAAAATGTAAAGAAATGACAATTTTATAGCCAAAATATTCCATCAGTTGTGTAGCTTTTTGCTCTAACTCGTTGAGCTTGGCGCGTAGTCCTTGATTAAAGATTTGGCTTTCGGCTTCAAAAATAGCAATTTTGCGCTTGTGATTTTTTTGTTTTGGAACAATTGCTAGTAAGTCATTCCAGTTATCAGGAAAGGTTCTTTGCAGGGGATGAAGGTCATTAATACACTGTCCTAACAGGCTATGAACTAATAGCTCAAAAATATTGACTTCGGGCTCTTTGTGATGGATAAAATGAACTTCAAGTAAACGTTTATAGTCTAGGATACCTTTAGCTTGAGATGCGGCAATTATGTCTGGATCGTTGGTAGTGCGGGTGGTAGATGACCACTCGTGAACAATTTGGGGTGTATTCAGGTTTTGTCGCAAAAAGAATTTGATATAGCCTTCCTCATTTTCCGGTGCAAAGATATTTTTATATTGCTCAAAGTCTAGATTATTAATTCCAGATTCAAGCAGATACTGAAGTGCTAATAAAAGGGAGGATTTACCGCTACCATTTTCACCATAAATCAGTAAGTTTGGTTTCCCACGTTCTCCATCTTTTGCTAATTCGACAATATGATGATTGTAGAAAGCACGAAAATTTTTAATCTCAATTTTAATTATTCTCATCCTAAACCTCTAATAATCCGCACGACTTCTAAACTATTCAAAAAATAAATATTAACCCGAATCGGATGCTCAGAGTCAAACAGTCGTTTAAAGATTTGTCTCAGCGCTGGCATTTTATCACCTTTGATGGTATCGAAAACGGGAAGATTTTCCGATAACACATGACTCATGAAGTATTTGTCATGGCTGTGCAATTCTTCCGGTAAATATAACTCCATCACCAGCGCATCCACAACTTGCTCAAAATAACTCAGCATCAGTTTGTCTTCTGCTGTTTCTACCATCTTTTCGCCATGACTAGGAATATCTTTGAGTTCGGCGGTGAGGTAGATGATGTAATTAACTAGGGTTTCAATTAATTCAGGGCGATCTGATTTGACTATAGGTAGTTTTGAAACGTACATCGGCTTGAACTCATAGAAACCTCCTTGTTTTGAAGCAGCAGTATTTTGGATAAACCACCACATCAGTTGTGAATTGAGGATACCAAGAACATAACAAACATCTTCTATAACACAAATAGAAGTTTTATCATTGCTGAAATAACCGGCAAAATCAGCAGCATATTCAACATTTTGAGTAATTGCAGGAATAATAATCTTAGGCTGCTCAAATTCTTGCCAATATTTACATGAGCGCAACTCCCAAAAATACTTACCCTGATCTTCTCTTTTGATTAAAGAAGCTCTAAATTGTTGAAAATGTTTATAAATAGCTGGGTAGGTTTTCGCAAAGACTTTTTCCGCTTCTGAGTTTTCTTTATTTGACCACGGGTGTTTTTTATTTTCAGATGACTCGATCTTAATTAAATATTGATCGGCAAAGTTTACTCTCCATCTTTTAACATCACGACCCCGCAAAAAAGGTTTGAGAACTTCCGCAGAGGAGGAATGTTCAGCGATGAGTCTATCTCGCGTTTCTGTATCCACCACAAATGCTTCGTTAAAAGCAGTTTTAATACCGTAATAAAATCTGCCATTCACATATTCCCCTAGCGGTGTACCAGCTTTTCGCAGTTTTCCCAACAAATTGAGAACTGTTGACGACTCTAGCCGCCAACCATCAGCAGTCAACTCCTTTTGTGCCATCAAAAAGCTCTGATTTTCAAACACTGAAGCAAACTGATCGACAGCTTGCCCTAATTCCCAATTTAAAACGCGAGTTTGATGATTTTTAGGCTGTTCTTTACTAGCAATAATGATGCTAGGGTAAGCAATAGCCGTAAAAATCGGTGCATCACCAAAATCAATTAATTGCTGAATAGTCGATTCATTAGCTAAAAACTTACGCAGCTTTTCCCCGTAACCAGAGCGAAAATATTTATTTGATGAGATGTAGCAGAGAATACCTTGATTTTTCAGGAGCTTTAACCCTTGCTCATAAAAATAAACATACAAATCAGCTACACCTGTATAACAATCATACTGACTTTTAAAGATAGGTTTAAACTCTTTAATTTGTTCTTGGCGCACATAGGGCGGATTGCCAATACAAACATCAAAACCCTCACCTAGCCCAAACATCCATTCTGAATCAAAGAAATCAGCCACAGCATTTTGCTCGTAAGGCTTCCAATTAGCCAACTTTTCCGCACTTTCACTCGGAAAGCCACCACTTTTAAGAATCTCACTAATCTGATGACGAACTTGATCATCCAATTCTCGATACTTAGCCTTAGTTTTAGGAGTACGAGCCATAAAATAACTTCTGCGAACCTCTGCTAATTCCTTTTCCTTTTGTTCAATGCGAGGATCACGTAAAGTAAAATCAGCAGCCCCTTTAATTCCAATCAAAGCATTAGCCGCCACAAACTTAGTTTCCAAATTCGGTAAAGGACGTACACCCCGATTTTCCTGAGAATCATGAATATTTTGGTGAACAATCAGCGAAATGAAAAACCTTAACTTAGAAATCTGGATAGCCACCGGCTGAATATCTACCCCATAAATGCAGTTTTCAATTAAATATAACTTCCGTCCATAATCCAACTCATTATGCTCAAAAGCTTGCTCAATATCCTCAATTACCTTTTCTCGAATCGTGCCATCAGGAATCTCACTAGCCTTAGATATTTGCTTTTCCTTCCATCTGCCATTTTGCGGGTCAAGCTTACTCAAAATATACACCAACTTATGCAAAATACCCATCGGAAAAGCACCCGAACCGCAAGCCGGGTCGAGAATTTTCAAATTATCAATCGCCTCAATCAATCCTGATACTTCTGTATCTGTAAACTGATGCTGCTGATTATTATAAGCAAACAGATGGCGCAACCTTTGATTCACTTCTTTTTCTCCACTGAGTGAAGTCAATTTACCTTCCAAACAAGCAATTAATGCCTCATCTACCATGTAATCAACAATTTCACGCGGCGTATAAAAAGATCCGGTTTGCTTCCTAGCAGTTGTATTCGTTTCCGGGTTATAAGCAGCGAGTAAATTTTCAAACACCTTCCCTAACAACTCAGGATCAAGGGCAATTTCTTCCTCAATCGGGGTATTTTCAGTAACAGTAAACTTATAACTATGAAAAATATTAATTAAACCTCGCACCGTATAGCGCTTGTTTTTTGTCCCGTAAACATCATTCAGATCAATTTGTTGAGCGGATTCACTAAAAAATAGACAATTAGGAATATTTAGCCGATTATCCTGACGTTCCGAAAAACCATCAATGCGGACAATCTGTTTAGGCTGATATTGATCGGGTTTATCCAAACATTCAAATAAACCACCATTCAGAAATGGAATATTATCAAACAATCTGAGTATCGCTGGGGAATCGTGAAAATAATGCTCATAGCGATAGACATTATGCACCATGTAATTTTGGTCACGTCCCCCTGCTTGCTTCGCCTTATTTCTAAACTTACGATTATCAGGTTTACTAGGAGTATTCATCTCCTGATTCAGGGTTGCAAAGAATAAATTTTGCAGAATCGCTTTATAATAAGTGCTTTCTGTCGGTTCATAGGACTTGATTAATTGCTGTACCCTTTGATAGTTAAACAAATCATCTGGTACCAACCCTTTTTCCTTGAGAAACCAAACAAAAATCAATCTCGTAATTAAACGAATAACGCTAGTAGCATTACGAATCTCGACATTTCCCCCCGCACCTTCGGGAAAAGTAACATTTTGTACCGCCCAAAAATACCAGTTAGCTACTTCTTTGAAAAACCGTTTATTTAGTTCAGAAGTATCAAGAGTTTTCTGCCAAGCATCATGCAATTGGTCAAAGTTAGTAAATTGATACTGTTTAAACAACTGAGGTAATGAAAGGTCAAAAAGTATTTCAATATGAGCGCGATGGGGCTGAAAAATATTAATATCTTTAATTAAAGTGATTTTTTCTAAAACATCCTTAGAAGTTGCTCGTTTATTAGGACGGCGGTTAATTATCGACAAAGTAAAACACTCACCATGTCGGAATAAAACCATAATCGGAATATCAGATTGACGGTTAACTTCGCGAGTAATGTCCGATAGCTGACTGCGTGTGTAATCATTCTCCCGCAACTCAACCGCCAAGAAAATATAAGATTGCAGATAATTTTGATCTATGTTACTAGAAAATCCTAATTTACGATTGGATTTAATCTCATCTTCAGTCAGTTGAAACAAAAAATCAACCGACTTCCATTGAGATAAACTCGCCCGTTGCTGGTTGATTTCCCCAAATCCAAAAGTATCGATAAAATCTTCAGGGGAATTGCTATCTAACTCAAATTTTCTTTGCGTCGTATATCCTAGGGTTTGGAATAATAGCTCTAGCTTCTCGGCTGCATTACCCGCAGCTAAACTTTGGATAGATTTCGCAATTTTATCTTTCATCTCTCGTTCATTCATCTTTAATCACCAACCATGTAATTAAATCGAAATCAGTTTTGCTTGTCACCTGTTTTTTGTGTTCTGGCATTACCGCACCTTTACCAGACTTAAACAAATTACTACCTAACCGCTTCTTAAAAGTCCGAGTAATCGAATCAACCGCCCTCTCAAGCAAATCGTTATAAACACTCATATCTTCCCCGTTATTCGTCTGGTTGTCAAACAAATTACACAACGAGTCATAAGCTTGCGCCTGATTCGCACATAACAACCGAAACATCTCTAAAATCTGCTTAGGTTGAGCAAAACTGAAACGTACTACCTGATCCTCTCTAATATACACCAGAAAGTACGGTTGCAGAGGATTAACCTGCTCATTTCCCGAAGTATCACCTTTCTGTTTTAAACAAAAAATTACTCCTGGTGCAATTATCGGATTTTCCGACGCTGGTGGAACGACTGCATAAATACCCAAAGGTGCATCTTCTAGCTGTTTCTGGTTCCTTTGCAAGTAATTACTTAGTTCAATGCGAAAGTCATCTAAGGTAAACTCATTGAGGGCAACGCTTTCGTTGAAATCCTCTAAATCTAATACCTCATTCTGCAATCGTAATAACTGTTTATCTCTATATTTTAAATCCGTTTGAATTAACTCTTCAATTTCATCCGGTTCCAGCAAGTTGTCTTCAAAGGTAGCGGCAATATCTACCAACGCCATCCTTGCTTCTACTCGATTTTTGAGATTGATGTATTTATTTAAGTCATCAGTAGGCCAGAAATTCACTAACTGTACTGTATGGTTAACACTACCGATACGGTCAATCCGTCCAAAACGCTGAATGATTCTGACTGGATTCCAATGAATATCGTAATTAACTAGATAATCGCAATCCTGTAAATTTTGCCCTTCAGAAATACAATCTGTCGCAATCAATAAATCAATCTCTCCATCTTGGGGCATAGATGGCATCTTGTCGCGCTTTTTGGAAATGGGAGAGAAATTAGTCAGAATTTGATTGAACTCATTCTTGCCAAATGTAGTTTTATTTCGGCCAGTTCCCCCAACTACTAAAGCTATGTTAATATTGAGCTTAGAAGTTGCGCTCCATTCGTGCAAAGCCTGATAAAGATACTCTGCTGTATCGGCAAAAGCAGTAAATACCAAAACTTTACGGTTAGGTTGATTTTGTTTATTAATTGTTGGCTGTTTTACTTTGTTTTGAATCAATTTTTTCAATTCGGCTAACTTGGCATCCCGCGTTTCATCAACCTGCAAAGCGGAATTATAAAGAATCTTGAGTTGTTGCTTATCCTCTGCTAAATCTTTTAACCATTCATCAGTATCAAGATGTGCCATCTTAAAAGTAAACCTGGAACCAACCTCGATAGCTGCTTGTAGTTCTTCATCATCAATATCTTCAAGATTTAACTGATTAAACTCAATATTCTGGTTTTGATCTCGAAACTGCTTAAAGGTTTTAATTCGTTCCTGTAAATCTGCAATTTTAGCGATAGTCCTTGCCATCGTAATTGCAAAGGATGTCACCGAACTTTCCAGCCGTTTAAGAAAGTTAACTTTCATCATCCCGATGAGAAAATATTCGCGTACACTCTGCTTAAATCTTTGTCCTGATTTATGTTCGTATTCTTCTCTGTACTGCGGCAAAACATATTTAGAAGGGTTAAATAATGACAATTTATAATTAGAAATTTCATCATTGAGTTTGTCGTAGGACATAAACTTACCTTTCAAATCAATTGTTGGAAAGATAGACAAGGGTTTTATCCTAATTGGGAAGCCGCCTAATTGCTCTACAACATCTTTATAATATTTTTGAATATGTTTGCGAGAACGAGCTATGGTTAATTCGTCAAGCAGTTTAAAAAACCCAGAATCAAGGGAATTTAAGAGTTCGCTAGTTATGCGACTACTCTTTTTTGACCAAGTGGTAAAAGCTCGTTGAGCGCTAGCTAGAGTATCTTTCAGGCTAACTACACCAATTGCTGCTTGAAAAGCATCATCCTTGCCTTCAGTGATAAATTCAAGCTGATGTCTTAAATCAGTCAGGTTATTATTAACAGGAGTAGCAGAGAGTAATAGAACCTTGGTTTTAATGCCCGCTTTAATAATGTCATCCATCAGTCGCTCATAACGACTTTTACGAATTATATTCCCATCTTCATCTCGCTTACCCTTAGTGTTGTTGCGGAAATTATGGGATTCATCAATTACTACTAGGTCATAATTTCCCCAGTTAAGAGTCCCTAAATCGGTATCACCGGATTTGCCAGACTCACGACTTAAATCTGTGTGAGATAAGACTGTATAATTAAAGCGATCGCTAACAAATGGATTTACTTCACTATTATTCTGTGCGTGATAGATTGTCCAGTTTTCGCGTAATTTTTTTGGACATAACACTAAAACTCTATAGTTCAGGATTTCAAAATATTTAATAACTGCTAAGGCTTCATAGGTTTTTCCTAAACCCACACTATCGGCAATAATACAACCATTATGGGTGCGAATTTTATTAATTGCTCCTATTACGCCATGTTTTTGAAATTCCAATAAAGTATTCCATATGGTAGTATCAACTAGCTGGTTGCTTTCACTGAACAATCCAGCGTATTGTTGGTCTGCTAAAAATTTTTCAAAGATATGAAATAGGGTTTTGTAGTAAACCAGTTCTGGGGTGGAGTTAGTATATAATTGTTCTAAATAAAACAACACATCTGCTTTGATATCTTTGACCAGTTCTTCATTGTTCCAAATTTGGTCAAACCAAACTTTGAAATCATAAGTGTCTTCTATGCTACTGACGATTAAATTTAATTCAATATTGTTGATATTGTCAGACAATCCTAAGCCTTTTATGGTAAAATTAGAACTTCCCATAATCGCGGAGGGAACTCGATAAATGGTAGTCGATCCATCGGGTCTGATGTCCTGTACTTCATTGTCAATATGATAGAGTTTTCCGTGCAAGAAGTTAGACTTTGCGATCGATTTTATCTCTACTTTTTCTCTAATCCAGTCAGCACAATCTTTGGCTAAACGTTTTTGTTGAAGCTGCTTTAGGAGGGTTAACCCTTCTCGATCGATTAAGAAGGCTTTGGTTTCATTTCTGTGAGGATCGAGAACAAAAGTTGGTTCGCCAAACAGGAATTGTAATTTTTCAATTTTCAATAGCTGTTCTTTCAGCTCTTCAAAAGCATAAATTGTAAAATAAGCTGAAACAATTGATAAGCGGGAACCTTCTTTGATTTTAAATCTTAAAAAATCACCAACACACCCCCGTGTGTGGTTATCTTTAATGCCTGAATATGATAAGGAAAAAATCGAACGGGGCATATTTTTTACCTGTTCAAGGTTTATTGTTAAACATATTTTTTTTTAAGAATGTTAAAATCTTGTAGGACTTACGCAAGTGTCACAGTTAAATCAACTTGTAGGATGCCCCGGACATTGATTATTTCGATTTCAACAGATTTTTCGGCTCCGGGACACCCTACGGAGAGGCTACATTAAGGGAAGAGTGAGCGAAATATCAGCGGAAAACAGAACTCTCGGTAGGATCGAAAACCTATAACCCTTGATTTATAAATGATTTAAATTCATGGACACAACTGGACTCGAACCAGTGACCCCTACGATGTCAACGTAGTGCTCTAACCAACTGAGCTATGCGTCCTCACGAATTCCTAATGTAGCAGAACATTCGATCGCCTGTCAAGCATAAATATGAAATTTTTTAAGCGGGCACTCTTGACATCGCCCCTAATGCCCCATCCCCCGCCAAATCTTCACAGTTCGATCGCCCGCACCGCTAGCCAAACTCCCCCCATCAGCACTAAACGCCACCGACAAAACCTCCTCCCCGTGGCCCGTCAGAATTTCCAGCAAACCCCCCGTACCCGCATCCCACAAATAAATCGTCCCATCCCGACTCCCCGTCGCCAAAACCCTACCATCGGGACTCAACGCCACACACAAAACATCCCCAGAATTGTCCCTCATACTCCGCAGCAGCGTCCCTCGCCCCTGTGCATCCACCCGCCACAGCTTCGCCGTACCATCCCGACTCCCCGTCGCCAAAATCGATGATCCTTCTGCATCTCCCCCCCTTACCAAGGGGGGGCTGGGGGGGGTCTGACCGGCAGGGGACACAGAGGAAGTCAATCCTTCTCCTACTCCCCCCCTTACCAAGGGGGGGCTGGGGGGGGTCGCAAAAACGATCGCCCGCACCCAATCCCCGTGCTCTGCTAAAGTACAAATCGATCGACCCTTTTGCCAATCCCACAACTGCACAGTCTTGTCCCGGCTGCCGCTAGCCAAAAACTCCCCGCCAGGACTAAAAGCCACCGCCTCCACCCCGCCAGCGTGACCAGTCAAAGCCGACATCCGCCTTCCCTTATTCAAATTCCACAACTGCACAGTTTTGTCCCGACTGCCGCTAGCCAAAACCTGACCATCCCGACCAAACGCCACAGCAGAAACCCTGTCAGAATGACCCGCCAAAGCGTACCACCACTTACCCTTATTCAAATTCCAAATATGAATCATTTTGTCCCGGCCGCCACTAGCCAAAGTCGCGCCATCAGGACTAAACGCCACACAAGTCACCCAGTCAGAATGACCCGTGAGAGTGTACCACCGCCTACCGGTCTCCAACTTCCACATCTCAATCGTTTTGTCCTCACTGCCGCTAGCTAAAGTCGTGCCATCAGGACTGAAAGCTACCGACGTAACAGCATTAGAATGCCCTACCAGAGTATGAACACACCTCCAAGTAGGCGCGCGTGCGGGCACAACCCGCTGCATCGGCGGCACAGGTAAAATGGTGCCTGCAACCGTTGGCGGCACTGCATTCTGCACCACAGGCGTCCTCTGCGGCACGGAAATTTTAGGCGCTGGTAGGGGCGGTGCCCCCGTGCCCGCCCCCGTGCCCGCCCCCGCCGACTGCTGCGGCTGCAAATCTTTCAATACCTCAGCTACAGATTTGTAGCGCCGACTGAGACTCGATTCGATCATTTTGTCGAGGATGCGACTTAATTTCGGATCAATTGGAACCTTCAAAAAGTCTCGCCAAACCCAAGCATCTTGATTGATATCGAACAAATCAAAAGGAGATATTTGAGTCAGCAAATAAATGCAAGTTACTCCCAAACTATACAAATCACTGGCATAAACCGCTTGACCTCTAATTTGTTCCGGCGCGACGAATTCGGGAGAACCGATGACTGTACCGGTTTCTCTCAAACCCTCCACAAGTTTTGCAGCGCCAAAATCAACTAAAACTAATTCCCCGGTTAATGTTGGGTAAGTATAAATGGTGGGAGTTTGAGAAAGGCGGCGGCGGATAATATTGGGGGGTTTAATATCTCGGTGAATTACACTGCGATCGTGCACGAACTGCAATACTGGCAATAAATCCTTCAGCAGACTAAGAATCTGACTTTCGCTGAAAGGCCCACTCCGCGCCAACTCTTCCTGTAAATTCTGACCTTCTATAAATTCCTGTACCAAATACTGATAGCGTTCCTGCTGAAAGTGCGCCAGCAGTTCGGGAATTTGCGGGTGTTTCCCCAATTCGTCTAGCCGCACCGCTTCTCGGTTGAATAATTCTGCTGCTTTCTCGCTGCTGCTGGTACCTTGGGATAGGGGAAAAAACTGTTTAATTGCACAGCGCGGTTTTGAGGGTTTGTCTTGGTCTATTGCTAAAAAAGTGCGGCCAAAACCGCCGCGCCCAAGGGGTTTGATGGCGCGGTAACGCTCTCTGAGCAACAGTTTGGAGCCGCAATTCAGGCAGAATTGGGTACGATCGGCATTTTGCGGGTTTTGACAGGCGGGGTTTAGGCAATAACTCATAACTAAACCGAGAAGGAATCAGCAGCACATCTCTATGATACTGACGCCCAAGCGCGATCGACTCTCGCGTTACAATTAAAAACCAAAGGACTTGAGTCGTCAGAATTTAAGATGTGGCTTTTACTTTCAGAGCATACTCTTTAAACCTTTCCAAGTCAGCCTGAATTGTCGATTCAACCACGCGGCCCAGAAATAGGTTATCCATCAATTTTCCCAGCCAGCCGGGAATTCCGTAAGCCACTGTCAGCTTGACGATACTGCTGTCTTTGCGATCGTAAAATCTTACGGCACCTCGATTTGGTAAGCCGTCTACCGATTCCCACTGAATTATCTGATTCGGCACTAATTTGAGAATCCGAGAAAGCCAGCTAAATTCTAACCCGCCAGTTGCGAGTTTCCAGCGAGACAACTCTGGATCTTCTTCGAGAACATGAACAGATTCTATCCACTTCATCCAGCGCGGCATTTGCTCTAAATCTGACCAGAGTTGCCACGCTAATTCGATGGGAATTGCCACTTCTACTTGGACACTGTGTTCTAACCAATCAGTCATGGGATTTTAGATTTTAGATTTTAGATTTTAGATTGAAGAATTGTTTCTTTTTTTCTTGTTACCAGGAAGAGCCTGGTAACGCAGATCCAGAGGCTCCGCCTCACTTTTCCTCTCGAATACTGGAGGCAGAGCCTCCCGATCGCCCTTCCCAGGCAGAGCCTGGGAACGAGAGAAAACGATAGAAGACTAAGGACTAATGACTGTAAGCTTCGAGAATTGCCTTAGCGGCTTGATGGCCTGAAAGTGTCGCTCCTTCCATACTATCAATGTAGTCTTGCTGAGTGTAACTTCCTGCTAAAAAGAAATTGGCGATCGGAGTTTTTTGAGCAGGGCGGAAAACATCCATTCCCGGTGCTTCGCGATACAAAGATTGAGCTAGCTTCACTACACTGTACCAAGTCATGTTTAATTCCCGCGCTGACGGGAATAAATCCTGAACTTGCTTAAGTACGTGTTGGGCGATCGCCTCATTGCTTTGTTTAATAAACGGATCTCCCGGAGTCAACACCAACTGCAACAGAGAACCTTGTCCTTCCTTATAATAATCCTTGGGACTTGTCAGCGCCAAATCAGCAAAACAGGAAAAATCTGCATCTGCTGAATATAGCAAATTATCGATGCCGACAGCGTGGCTCAACTGTTTGCGCTTGGCTTCGTCTTCCAATTCCGTTACCCAACCGTCGAACCGCAATTGCACTGTAGCAACTGGCACCGCATCTAATTTATAAATGTTGTCAAATTCTGACCATTTGCGCCAAGCTGGGGGCAATATTTTCTGAATTCCTGGTACGTCTAATGCAAAAAGATAAGCATCAGCGGTAATAGTTTCTTCAGTTTCGCCGCTAGCTACTGCCAAGCCTGTGACGCGGGTTTCTGCACCTTCTTCAAACTGAATTTCTCGGACTCTGCGCCGCGTGTAAATTTTTGCTCCTTTCTTTTCCAAATATTCCACAATTGGCTTGTGCAAATATTCGCTGGGAGAACCGGCCAGCATTCGCATCCTTGATGCTTCTGTTTTGGTAGCAAAGAATTGAAATATTGTCAGCATACACCGAGCAGAAATATTTTCGGTGTCGATAAAACCCAGTGCGTAGGCGATCGGATTCCACATTCTTTTGAGCGAGTTTTGGTTGCCGCCATGACTGCGGAACCAGTCAGCAAAGCTAACTTTATCCAAATCGCGGATGGTTTTCATCGCTCCGTCAAAGTCGATCAAACCTCGGACGATCGGGCTAGTTCCCAGGGCGATCGCATTTTGAATTTTGTCTTGTACGGATAGCTGGGATGTAGTAAAAAATGCCTTCAATCCGTGCAAAGGAGCACCCACGGGAAAGCGAAAATCCAAAGAACCAGTTTCGCCACCTCGATTGATAAAAGTGTGGACGTGTTCTTTGAGGAGCAAATCGTCAAAAGCTCCCACTTTTTTCATCAGGGCAAATAAGTTATAATAGCAGCCGAAGAAGACGTGCAAACCCATTTCAACGTGATTGCCGTCGGGATCTACCCAACTGCCAACTTTGCCGCCGACAAAGGGGCGGGATTCAAAAATTTCTACTTCGTGGCCGGCCTCCACTAAATCGACTGCTGTGGTCATTCCAGCCAGTCCCGCACCTGCGATCGCAACCCGCATTTTACCTATCCTTTACAGTATTTTTACAAATTGTAACAAAATTTAGAATATTAGAAATATTATTAAAGTTCGTAAATGCCGATCGACACTTGTACAGCCCTCTGAATTCTGGCTAGGACATCGGCACTAAGTTGACCGTAAGCGCCTTGTTCCAGATAAGTCTTTTGGACAGTTATAATTTGCTCGCAGACAGCCAGCGAGTCAGATTCTAACCCTCCTTCACCAGCCGGAATCAAAACCCGAGTCGGAGTTTCGCCTCCTCTCAAATCGCTAGTAAAAGGGACAATCAGTACAGTACGGCTCAATTCATTCCGGCTATCTATGGAAACGACAGCAACAGGACGCTTTTTGGTATCTCCGATCGTTCGCAAAGCTCTAACAAGATAAACTTCGCCTTGTCGCGGATAAGCTTCTGTCATTGTATCAAAGACCTTCCTCTATTAAAATTTCTTCCATTTGTTCCTGAGCAAATGTTGCCCATTCTTCCTCAAACTCAATATCTTCTTGGCTGCGGTTTTGATAAAACTTCCGCAACTTATCTTCTATTTGCTTAGCGTACCAGAGACGGAGAGCTTGTTCGATAGCTTCCGTCCAATCATCAGTAAGCTGGTCTATTTTCTCCGCGAATTCAGCATCAAGGGCGACTAACACTTCTCGCTTTTGAGTAGAATTTGACATAATCATTTTCCTTTATAATTTAAAACCTAGGGTGCGCTGGGGCGCACCTTACAAATTACTTTTACATATTCTTTCTTCCTTCTTCCTTCTTCCTTCTTCCTGCTTCTTTATTCCTTCAAAACATCGGCATTAACTGAAGTGGCCCAATTCCCAACTCTTTAGCAGACACCCAGCGAACCTCAAGCAAAGCGATCATATCCTTAAACTGAGGCTGACCGCGAGAAGCACCCATCAACCCTTTAGCAATAATCAAACCGCACCAACCATTGGTTAATTTACAGCGACGGTCCCATTTCTTGCGAGCTTCCTGATGCACCGGATCGTCTTCATTAAACTCCCCAAACAAATACAGCTCCCCATTTTTAGTTTGCAAAATACCCAAGTCGAATTGCTCATCCTGAAAAGGATTTTCGCCCGGATTAAAACCAATCCCCTTCACACCTCCAGCTTCTTTCAAATCCTGAATCATAGTTTTTGCCTTCGGATGAGAAGTTTGGATCATCACCACCGGCAAACCATCTCCGGCGGTATTAATATCAACTTCTGCACCTTGGTGAAACTGGACACTTTGGCGCAGGAAATCTACCGTTTCCCAAGGTACGGCACCGAGACTCAAAAATGAATTTTGCGGTACTAAATCGTCCCGCAGCAGTGGCTTGTCAAATTCATCATCGTCATCATCGTCATCATCGTCATCACCGAGCATCTGTAATAATTCGTCTGATACATCGGGCATCGTGGAAACTTTAACGGATACCTGTTGAATTTCTCCGTCAGGCTGCGGAACAGGGATGCGGTAGCGGCTGCTAAGAGTGGGAAAAGTGTCTGAGCCCAATTTCCGGCGGCCGTTGCGGAAAAAGCGATGAAATGCTTCGAGAGCAACTAACATCGTGAGGGCTTCTTCTTCGTAAAGGATCGATCGCAATCCTTCTAAAGGATGTAGGTTGCCGAAATTTGGTTCAATTTCCGAGGGAGGCAAATCGGCTAAATCAATTTCGTCCTCGTCGTCCTCATCAATATCTGCTGCACTTTCAAAGGTAACAAACAAACAGTCTTGCCCTAAAAAAGCCTGTTCTAAATCTTCAAAAGATTCATCGTTGACGACTCGTTCTCGAAACCGCTTCAAGGATTCTAGAGAACGGTACAGTAAAACTCCGTAATCCATTCTGCCTTGCCCCAATACGGACACGTAGAGGCTGGCGACATCCCACTGATTGATTTCAATAGATATAATTTGGTGTTCCCTCAAAGTCCGCCACGGAGCGTCTTGCCAAATTTGAGCAGCTTTTTCCATTAAAACTTCAGCATACTGAGGTGGCAACTCAGGAGGTCTGTTGATGGCGACCTCTTCCATGCCGCGAAATATTTCGTCAATTAGGGGCAATTCCGGCACGTAGTCAATGGAAATGCCTAAATCTTGAAGTACGCCCCGCAGATAAAATTGAATTTCTCGGTTTTTGACTACTATTTTTTGGGGGCGGACTGCGGGAGCCGGACTTTGGGGATGTTCCATTGCCCGTAGCAGGGCCCGGACGATCGCCTCTGGGCCGGCATCTGGGCCTACCATGTCCATAGCCCTCACGACTCCTTCGGAGCCATCGACCCAGAGAATGCACTCGCCACCTGCTTCTAGAACGTCATCGTCATCTAGCATCATGTGCGAGTCAGCATTAGATAAGGGTCGGCGATCGCCCTCCCACACGCTGGGAATTTGAGGTAAGTTTTGTAGCCGACGAAGAGTAGAGCGATTCAGCGCTGCCATAGAGTAAGCCCGTTGGGTGAAGCATTGTTGCGGTGCCGATAGCCGGTCAACCGCTGCTTATCAATCATAAACCCTATAGGGGGAGAGGACATCAAGCTGGGGAACGAGGCCCCACGGGAATTAAAAATTAGAAGCTAAAAATTCGGCCTTCAGCATCTAACCTTATGCCTTCTGGCGAATGCCTGTACAATGGAGGGATAAGATTACACTCTTAGCATTAGACAATCTCAGGAGTTCGGCAAATTATGACTCAAGCCATTTCTGAAAAGCGCGGCATTCAAATGACAGACTCTGCTGTCCGTCAAGTTTTAGCTCTGAGAGAGAAACAAGGTAAAGACCTCTGCTTGCGGGTAGGGGTGCGCCAGGGCGGCTGCTCTGGTATGTCTTACGTCATGGATTTCGCAGACCCCAGCACTGTGAAATCCGACGATGAAGTGTTCGACTACGATGGTTTTCAGGTAGTTTGCGATCGCAAGAGCATTCTTTATCTCTACGGTTTGGTTCTCGACTTCAGCGATGCTATGATCGGGGGCGGTTTTCAGTTTACTAACCCCAACGCAACTCAAACTTGCGGTTGTGGCAGTTCATTTTCTACATAAATTGGAAAATAGGGCATTGGGGATTGGTAATTACTCATTGCTGAGAATGCCTCGGACTGCCTTGCTGCGTCCCGCACCCAATGCTCTTTCCAATCTAAAATCTCAAATCCAAAATCTAAAATCGAATGACCCCTGAAGAATTGTTTAAAGACGGTTTCGATCGCTACCAAGCTGGCGAAGCCCCGGCTAATCTGATCCCCGTGTTTAAAGAAGTGTGCGAAAAAGCTCCCAAAAATGGCAATGCTTGGGCTAGCCTCGCGTGGCTCTACCTGTTGGAAAATAAACCATCTTCGGCTCAAAAAGCAGCGAAAACAGCCGTTAAATTGAACCCTCATGACCCCCAAGCTCGCATCAACCTAGCAGTAGCGATCCTCGATCTCAAAGAGAAAGGAGTGCGTCCCCACGTAGAAGTGGCTCAGCAACTTCTGATGGCTTCCGAAGAGTTACTCGACGAAGTTAAAAAAAATTTTGAAGAAGGATTAAGTAGAAAACCCGACTGGAAGAGTCTCGCCCGCGTTAAACAGTGGCTTCTGGAGCCGTAACCGCGCAAACAAGTCTATTTGGGTGCGGGGATCGACGAAAGTGGCTTTGCGGTTTATTACGACATCGTAATAAATCAATAAATAACTTTATGGAAAACTCAGAAAGTCAGTGCTAGTATTTGAAGACTTAGACGATTGACAAACCCGCTCAGCGGTTTTCAGATTTTACTACGATAATACTAGGAGTTGTAAAAACATGAGCACTGACAGCCACGTTAACATCAAACCCGCAACCCGCAACCACAAAGGTTTCTTTATTCAGCCAGCTTCTTACAAGTTGATGAGCATCGATAAATCCGGTTGGGCCTTGATTTGCATGGACAAAGCAGTTTGTCACTACGTAGACCCGGATGATTTGCAATTGCCCAATAAATCAGGAATGTCTGAAGGTTAATTCTGAAGTTGTGAGAGACTTTAAGATGCTTTATTTGAGTAGCTGCCCTCCATGGAGGGCAGCATCTTTTTTAGTAAGAAAAAAGTCCTGCAACGCGCAGTGATCTCATGTCCGGTCGATCAACCATAATATCCGGTCGGGGCGGGTTTATTGGATTTGGGATTTGTGTTGAATATCACGGTAAACCCGCCCCTTGTATCTTAAAAGAGTGAGTCAGGCGATTGCCACGTCATTGATTAGATCATACCGACAAGTGGGC
>NZ_JAUBUB010000109.1:0-20250 GCF_036705265.1 Microcoleus sp. B4-C2 | reverse complement strand
AGTCGAGCGCGAGCGGACTCGAGCCGCTCGCGCTCGACTATTATAATTTACTTGGGGACAATTAATCCACCCTGCTTCTTAAGGGGGGTTAGGGGGGATCTGGACTCAGGTACAAGCGAGATTTTCCCAAGCAAAACCTGCCCAGGCGATGTGATGTTTGCTCAATCTGCTAAAATTTTAATTTCATCCAAAGATGCGATCGCCACATCAGCATTTTCCAAATGACTAACCTCCGCCTTCCCCCAACAAATCCCGATACAGCCAGCCGCGCCCGCATTTTTACCCATCTGAATATCGCCCGCTGAATCTCCCACCATCAAAGTTGCTGCGGGATTTACTCCCAGTTTCTCACAAGCTTGCAAAAACAATTTCGGATCTGGTTTATGAAGCGTTGAATCAACTCCCATTTCTAACTGAATCCACTCGGCTAATGCGTGGTGTTTCACAAATTTCTGCACCGATTCTGTTGTAGCCGCCGAAAGAATTCCCAGCTTCAAGCCCGCTTCCGAAAGATATTTCAGCACTTCCAAACTGCCGACAAATAAAGGAGAAACCGCACTATTTTTAAACATTTCGTCAGCTTCGTCAAAAGCGCGGCGCGCAATAGTTAAAGATTCCAGCCATCCCCGGCCGGTTTCGGCGATGTATCCCGCCGCCACAATCTCATTTTCCCTGCGACTACCGACGGCTAGCAAACCCGTGGGGTCGATGCTGCCACCTTCGATGCCGAAAGCCATTTGTAAAGGATCTCCAACGCCCGGAATTTGAGCGTCTGCGAGGCGCGATCGCTTAATTCCCAACAATCTCAAAAATTCTTGAGAATCCTCTAGAGTGCCGTCTTTGTCAAAGATTACGGCTTGGATATTCGAGAAGGTAATGCCCCGACATTTAATAGTTACCAAGAATCTGAACTCCGTAATTTTTATATTTTTTTGTATAGTCTCATATTGTGGTATTTTTAGCAATTGTTTTTAGCGCAACATAACTCTCTTGTCCCCCCTTATTAAGGAGGGTTATACCAATTTAATGTGAAGTTGCACATATCTCGATCCCCCTAAATCCCCCTTAAGAAGGGGAGTAGGGGTTGACTTTGAGAAGAATCTTGTCCCACCCCCTACTCCCCTTATTAAGGGGGGCTAGGGGGGATCTGGCCTTAACTATTACGAGATGCCCGATCGTACTCTTGTCCCCCCTTATTAAGGAGGGTTAGGGGATATCTGGCCCTAATAATGACGATCGCACGCACCCAACAACTCCTGACAAACTCCCTCAAAACACTGCAACACATCAACATTCGTAAACCTGACAACTTGCAGTCCATACCCCTCGAAAATCCCTGTTCTTTCCGCATCATATTGTTTCCCCTGTTCAGTAAAATGACTCTCGCCATCAACCTCAATTACCAATCTTAAAGCAGCACAATAAAAATCTACAATAAAATTGTCGATGGGTCGCTGTCTCAAAACTCTAAAAGGGAAATTTCTCAGAAAATCTTCCCAAAGTTTCTTTTCGGCTGGAGTTGGATTTTTCCGAAGTTCCTTGGCGATAGGGATGAGTTTTGGGTTGTAAGGTAGGTGGAAATTCGAGTCGTTTAATTTGGTCATCATCCTCCTAATCTCGAGCCGGAGATCCCCCCTAACCCCCCTTAAGAAGGGGGGGACAAGACTCTTCTCAAAGTCAACCCCTACTCCCCTTAAGAAGGGGGATTTAGGGGGATCTCCGGGGGACAAGAGTTTAACTGCCTAATCTAATCTCAAACATCATAAATCAACACTCCAAAATATTTAAAATCTTCCTACTAAATTAGCCACCATTAATCCTAGTACAACCGGCTGGATGGGCTTAACCATATGTCTTTGAAAACCAGCTTCGATCGCCCTTTCGCGTTCTTTATCGCCCGCATAGGCAGTCAGCGCCGCGGCCGGGATTTCTCCTCCGGCTTCCGCAGCAAGAGATCGCACTTCTCGAATTAAGAAATACCCATCTTCCTCTGGCATTCCGATATCGGAGATGAGCAAATCATATCTGCCGGGATTTTCAGTCAAAGCAGCGATCGCACTTCTGGCAGATTCAACTGCCAAAACCTCCGCCCCGTAGCCTTCAAGGACAAATTGTAAGAACTCGCGCGTATCGATCAGATCGTCTACAGCTAAGATGTGCAAGCCTTCGAGAGAGGGGACGCGATCGCTAGAGGCGTTTAAAGGCCCTTCCAAATCAGTTGAGTTTAAATCGATCGCCGATGTCAACTCTGCAGGTAGGGATCGCAACGGCAATCTGACAGTCATTGTAGTTCCTTGTCCCTCACCCGGACTTTCGGCTTGCACCGTTCCCCCGTGCAATTCAATCAGGTGACGCACGATCGACAAACCCAATCCCAGCCCTTGATTCGTCTTAGCGCTGCTGGCATCGCCTTGATGGAAACGATCGAAAATATACGGCAAAAATTGTGCCTCAATGCCTTTTCCCGTATCCCTGACTCGAAGTTGAGCATGATTCTCGATCGCCGAGAGCGTGATTTCCACTCGTCCCCCCGCCGGAGTAAACTTAATCGCATTAGACAGAAGATTCCACACAACTTGCTGCAAGCGATTGATATCCCCTAAAACAGTCGTAGAAATCAACTCCGAAACAATTTGAATGTTTTTTGCCTCGGCGGATAATTGCACCCCGTCCAGCGCGGCTTGCACCGCTAACCGCAGATCGATCTGACAAATGGACAGTTGAAGCTTGCCACTCGTAATCCGCGAAATATCCAGGATATCTTCGATTAACTGAGATTGCGCCCTCGCGCTGCGCTCGATCACCTCTAGAGCGTTAGTAGCCGCTACTCCCTTAAGCTTGCCAGAGCGCAGAACTTGTGACCACCCCAAGATCGGAGTCAGGGGATTGCGGAGCTCGTGGGAGAGATTCGCGAGAAATTCATCTTTAGCACGGTTGGCGGTTTCTGCTTGTTGGCGGGCCAACTGTTCCTGCTCCAATAACTGCGCTCGTAGGGTCTCAAACTGCTTGCGCTCGGTGATATCCTCGATCGACAACAGAATCATTAAAGCTTGGTCTTCTCGTTCCAGTTTACAAGCATTCAGCAGCATGGTTTTCTGCCCGCTCTGCTCAAACAGGTGCTGCAACTCAAAGTTTTCAAGCTGAACATCACTCACCAGAATATCTTCCAGAATCCCTCGCAATTGGGGGATATTCCACTGCCCGTTGCCTAGCTCAAACAGCGAAGATTTTGCTGTTTCTAACGGTGAAACCTGAAACAATTCATAAAACGATCGATTTGCTTTATTCACTCGGAAATTAGCATCTAGGACGACTAAAGGCGTTTGCACAGTTTCCACAATGGTTTCAGCATAATTTCGGGCCTCCTCCAAGGTTCTGGCACTGCCTTTAAGAGCATCAATATCGAGCAAAACCATCACCACACCGTCAATCTGGTTTTCCGTTGTTCGGTAAGGACGAATGCGGAGGTTGTACCAATATCCCGATAAAGTTTGAACTTCTTGTTCTTTCGTCTGGAGAGTATCAATCACCTCCAAAATCATCTGTTCCAAGTCAGGAACGTTCAGAGTTGAGCGGATGTCGCTAAAGGGTCGTCCAACATCTGTGGGAATCACACTAAAAATTTGCTGTGCCGTTGGCGTAAAGCGTCGAATCTGTAAATCGTTTGTCAGCATTAAAATAGGGATATTGATACTGGAAAGCAAATTTATCAGATCGTTATTGACCCGGCTTTGTTCAATATTGCGGCTGCGAAGTTCCTCGTTAGTGGTAGTGAGTTCCTCGTTAGTGGCTTGAATCTCTTCTTTGGCAGTTTCTAACTCCTCGTTGGTGCTTTGCAACTCCTCG
Organism: Microcoleus sp. B4-C2; assembly: GCF_036705265.1. Taxonomy (NCBI): domain Bacteria; kingdom Bacillati; phylum Cyanobacteriota; class Cyanophyceae; order Oscillatoriales; family Microcoleaceae; genus Microcoleus; species Microcoleus sp. B4-C2. Next base: position 16,404 of record NZ_JAUBUB010000109.1, on the reverse strand, counting down.
TTGCTCGATAGGATTTCTTCGTTGGCAATTTTGATGTCTTGGTTGAGATTTTCGTGTTCATGGATCACCGCTTGCAGTTGCGCTTGAACCGCAGTTTTCTCTTGGTAAGCTGCTGCAAGTTGCTGCCTCATTAGCTCAATTTCGCGCACTAAATCAGCTTGCTCGAAGCTTTCAGAAGGGAGGGTGGTGAGGTTAAGCACGGGGGGTGAAGCCTGTTCAAATAGCACCAAAAAGTAGCGTCCTTCGACCGCCTGTGGCTGGAACGGAATCACCTCAAAATTGACGATACTCGATCGTCCGCCCGATTCAATAACCGAGACTCCTTCTTTCCTAACGGTCACGTTCTGCGTTTGTGCCTGATAAATGGTGGTGCGAAGCTCAAGCAGCAAGCCTTCCCTGGCCATTGTCATCAAGTTTAAGTCGGGCGTTCCAAAGGCCAGTCTCAAGTAAGGATTGATGTCTCCCCGCACTTGCAGGATGTTCATGAGCTCGTTGACAACCACACCTGCTAGGGCATAGCGATTCAAAATCAGTTGGTCTGTTTCTCGCTGTAAATCAAAGCTATTTGTCAAATTTTCCTTCACTCCCTGCCTTTCACGTGGTTTAGCTACGGGATAGGAACTCGGCGTAAACGAAAAAGTCGGACGAGTCGCCGTCAAGTTTTTGGCATAAATTTTAGATTTTTTATCTACTGAAGTAAACAAGTATGAGAATTTTCCGGTACTCTCAGAAGTGCCTAACAACAGAAAGCCATTTGGGTTAAGACTGTAATGAAAAATGGGCATCAATTTTTTTTGCAATGACTCTCCCAAGTAGATCAGCACATTGCGACAGCTAACTAAATCGAGATTGGAAAAAGGCGGGTCGCTACCTAAGTCTTGTCGGGCAAATACACACAGTTCGCGGACTGCCTTGCTGATTCTATAGCTACCTTCTTCTTGGGCAATAAAGTAGGCACTACGTCGTTCTGGTGAAACATCTACCATCTGGTTTTCTGAGTAGACGCCAGACCTCGCTTTGCCAATTGCCTGTTCGCTAATGTCTGTGGCAAAAATCTGGATCGGTGGCTGGATGGCTCGATCGCTCAAAAACTCTAACAAGCAAATCGCGATCGAATAAACTTCTTCACCTGTCGAACATCCCGCCACCCAAATCCGAATCGGAGTTTCGGCCGATTTATTTTGGGTAATCCGGGGGAAAACCAGTTCTGTTAACTTTTCAAAGGCTTCGGGATCACGGAAGAAACTGGTAACGTGGATCAGGATTTCTTCATACAGGGCTGTGACTTCAGCCGAATGGTGTCGAAGATGTTGGGCGTAATCATTCAAGGTTTCCAGCTTGTACAATACCATCCGTCGCTGAATGCGTCGAGCGATCGTGGTGGGTTTGTAGTGGCTAAAATCTACGCCTGTGGTCGATTTCAGCAGCGCAAAAATGCTTGCCAGGGCATCTCCCTGTTCGGGCGATTCCTCAACTTTTGTCAGGGGAAGCGGGCCAGTCAGAAGGGGATTGCCACTATAGTTTGCCAGTTCCTCGGCAATTTTTTCCGGTGGCAGAACGAAATCGACATTGCCTGTCGCAACAGCGGTATTCGGCATACTATCGACTTTTGCTGTGCCTTGACATTGAGCAAAAGTCATGCCTCCGGCTGCTTTGATTGCCTTGAGCCCGAGTGAACCGTCTCCGTCTCCCCCGGATAAAACTACGGCGATTGCTTTGTGTCCGCGATCGATCGCCAATGAGGTAAAAAACGCATCTCCCGGCATATATTTGCCATAAATCTTCTCGCGCGGTGATAGTTGCAGCACGCCTTTACATAGCACCATCTTGGTGTTGGGCGGAATAACGTAGACTTGATTGGGCTCTACAGCTACGCCGTCTTTTACCTCATTAACAGGCATTTGCGTGGTTCTCGCGAGAATCTCGCTCAGCAGACTTTTGTGATTGGGATCTAAATGCTGAATCAGCACAAACGCCATACCCGTATCGGTGGGTAAATGGCTCAGTAATTCCGTGAATGCTGCCAAACCACCTGCTGAGGCAGCAATCCCAACAATGGGAAAGGGGGCATCGGTTTCGGCTAATTGTTCGCAATCGAGGGCGACTGGTGCGATCGATTCGGGTGTATTTTCTGGAGATAATTGAGGAGAAGTCATAATGTGAAGTCCTCGACTTCAGTTATTTAGGAGCTTACGTATCTGGCAACTGTACGACTAATTAATTTAGACTATTTTGATACTCGGTTAACTTGCCATCCTAACGCAACTCCCTTAAGCATGAGCTACACTGTGGGAGCCACGAGCTGAGCGCGATCGAACAATGCTATATCCTGTTGGGGCGATCACTACTAGAGGCTGGTAATAACCAAGTAGTATTTATTTGCTTGCCTACTTAGCTTTTTTCACCCGCCAGTGTAGCAGAAAGTGCGATTACTGATTCCGTATTAATTCTAGCAGTATAAGCGACTTGTGCGCCTTGTATTCCTTTTAAATCTTCTACTCGTTTTTGAATTTCGGAGACTCCAGCAGCTTTTAATGCTGTTAAAAATGCTTCGTCGCTGTAAACTTCTTCGGAAAATGAAACTTCGTCACTTTTAGAAAGATTTTGAATGCGGGCGGCTTTGTTGACTGTCGAGCCAAAATAGTCGATCGAATTATTAAGATTTACCAGCAAAGCCGTACCTCGGTGAATGCCAATCCTGACTTGAATCCACTCTTGTGCTTGGCGAGTGGAGTTATACTCTCTCAAACAGGCTACAGCACCAGCGGCAGCCATAATTGCTTGTTCGTTACTGATAAAAGAAGCCATGACGGCATCGCCGATGGTTTTAATGACTTTACCGCCAAATTTCTCTATCGAGTCAAAGAAAATTTCAAAATGATCGCGCACAATATTGTAAGCTTTAGTATCTCCCAGTGTTTCGTACATTCTGGTAGAACCGGTAATATCAGTAAACATAATAGTAATCGCCCGAATCTTGACTCGCTCTCTTTCTGATATTACTTGATCGCCGAACAAACGCTTATAATCGGGGTGATGAAGCAGTTGCATTCCTGACAGCCGCAGGGGCAGTTGTTCTACTTTTAATTCATCGGGCAATTCATCGGAATGCAAAATCAGCCCCGACAAATTGTGTTCGGTATTAGTTAATTCTATCTTGACTTTTCCCGGACGCACGGCAAGCTCTTTTTTGTCAAAATCTGGGCCGGCTAACTGCTGGAGTTTAATTTCTTGTATCTCTTCTGTTTCTTCGCCTTCAACCTTTAAAATCCCTTTAGCTAAAGTGAGGGGACAGCAGTAGCGATATCGACCGTTTTCTAAGGTAACAATCTCCGATTCGGTGCAGTATAAAGGCGTTACCAGTTGCAGTTTGCTCTGGAGTACGGGAGGGGGAGCGCAGACGGGGCGCAGTTGCGGATCTTCGATTTCTTTGTTCAGGGAAAAAGTAACTTCGACGCGATCGAGCAAATCAATGTTGAACTCGCGCTCGCACATCGGGCAAAAAGACATTTCTGATGTGTCTGCCAAATCCTTAAATTCTTCTGTAATCATGTTGCAGTGGGGGCAGTGAATATCCCAGTGCAAGTCAAAGGCACCGGCTTTTACTCCGTGCAGAAATTCGGAAGTAATTTTTTTAACATTCTTGACTGTCTCGCCTGCTACGTAGTAAGGATTAATTCTCAATCTCTGCAAAATGTGGGAACCGGTTAACCAGTTTTCGATTTGGTCGATCGTTCCTTTGCTCGAATTGGGACGTTTTTTGAGCTGTTCTAATTTTTCTTTTAATAGTTCGATTTTCATGACTCACTTGCCTTTGAGCCTCATGGCAAGAAATTTCTAAGTATTATTTTGTGTAATTTGCTTGTCTAGTTTGTTTTTGCCTGAGAATGCTGATGAGTTTGCACTTGTGCGGATGTCCCTGATGTTTGTAAATCTTAACAAATTAGCAGCATAAAGGCTAGGTTTATTTAGGAAGATCGATCGCGCTGCCACTTGTTTTAATTTAAAGTGCGATCGGTGCATCTGCCAGCAGGAACATATTAAATTGTTGGTAATTGGTAATTGCTAATTGGTAATTGCTAATTGTCAACCACTAAGTAGGGAGACAGCAATGCCCATAGGTGTCAACTTAAGCTGTTAGCTCGCCAAGTTCGTTAGTCATCCCGTCAGTCCGCCAGGGGTTTCAACCCTTGCCGGACTATGGGTTTAACGTTAAGTTGACACCTATGGGCAATTCCGTTTCCCTACAAATGCGCGCGTACTTTTCAGAATTGATATTAATTGGTAATTAATGATTGGTAATTGGGACGTTTAAGGCAAAAAAAAAGAGGGAATTTTCCCTCTTTTAATAACACTAACTGTGATGTTATTCTTCCGTCGCAGGAGGGATTTCTTCCTCTACATCTAATACTGCTTCGGGTGCTGCTTCAGGTGCTGCTTCGGGTGCTGCTTCGGGTGCTGCTTCGGGTGCTGCTTCGGGTGCTACTTCAGGTGCTACTTCCGGCAGATCCTCTTCCATTGCTGATGGCACATCTTCGAGTTCGTCGGAGAGGTCATCATCAGCATCAGTTGAGTCTACAGGAATGTCTATGCCTGCTTTAGCTTGCTTTTGAGCCAGCATTTTCTCGCGGAACTTAGCTGCCATTTCCTCAGCTTTTTCGTATACCAATTCGCGATTTTTGACCATCGCTCCAGGCTCCGGTTCCAACTGCTTGGTGGAGAGAGAAATCCGGCCTCTCTCGGCATCCAAGTCAATGATCATCACTTTCACTTCGTCGTTAACATTGAAAACGCTATGAGGCGTATCGATGTGATCGTGCGAAATTTCCGAGATGTGCAGCAAGCCGCTGACGCCGCCGATGTCGATAAAGGCACCGTAAGGCTTGATACCGCGTACTGTACCGATGACGACTTCTCCGACTTCGAGGCGGTTCATCTTGCGCTCAACTAAGGCGCGACGATGACTCAACACTAGGCGGTTGCGGTCTTCGTCTACCTCTAAGAATTTTAATGGTAATTCTTCGGCGACTAATTCTTCCTTCGGTTTGCGGGTACTGATGTGAGAACCGGGAATAAAGCCTCGCAAGCCTTCTATTCTCACGAGTGCGCCGCCGCGGTTGGTGGCAAATACTTGCGATCGTACTGTGGCATCTTCTGCTTGCAGTTGTCGCACTCTTTCCCACGCCCGCATATATTCGATGCGCCGGATGGACAGGGTTAATTGTCCGTCTTCATTTTCATCGGTTAGAATGAAAAACTCTCGGGTTTCGTTTGATTGCAATACCTCTTCAGGGCTTTCCACTCGATTGATGGACATTTCCTGAATGGGAATGTACGCTGCTGTTTTAGCACCGATATCAATCAGAGCGCCCCTCGGTTCTATACTAAAAACTGTACCCGCTACTACATCGCCCGGGCTAAAGTGATAGTCATATTTATCAAGTAGGGCTGCAAAATCTTCGTGAGTAAAGCCGATGTCTTTGACTGTGGTTTTGAGATTGACCATGCGAATAGTTTCCTAGGATTTCTCTCCTTCATGTTTTTCGTTTGTGCCGGCAGATATTCGAGATTTTGGTGAAAAAGCGATTAACTTTTTTCCAAATCTTTTACTAAAGTCAGTTTTTGCTAACTTTTGCCGGGTGCAACTGCACACCAGCGCTTGCCATTACTGTTACTCCATACTCTGTGTTAAAACGTTGAATCTTAACATTCCGAGTCAAGTAGACTATTTTGACACTCTCAGGTATAAATAAACTGAGATTCTTCATTCAACGAGCCGACTTGCTGGCGACAGGATTACTCCAGTCTAAGTAGAGGTCGGTTTCTCCAGAAGCGTAAATTTCGGTATGTCCTACCGTATTTAATTAGTCACCGAGCTTTAGTTAGGTTTTGTTCAAATGCGAGCTTTCCTAAACTGCAACACCGTTAGGTGTGACTACGCACTCAACTAATCCAGTTAAGTTTTTACGTTGTCTAGTTATACTCTATTTTAGACCGATGACGATCATATCACACCCAGCACTATTACTGAGAAAAAAGAACACTCGCTCGAAAGAGAGTCCCTTGAGTCGCTATTCCTCCCGGCCTTCCTCGCGACAAGGTTTTCAATCTCCCAAAATATTTCTATAAATTAATTTAAGCGAGCTTAGCTGGGACTAGCGCAGGATGCTGGGCTTTCTCGATCGACTGCTTCGGAATCCGGCAAATCTGCGTCAAAATTTGTCCCTGTTTCTGTATCTTCAGCTTCGTTGAGGGGATTCTGAAGGTGATTTAGGGTATCTACAAAATCTCGGATGCCTCGAAATTGCCGATATACCGAGGCAAAACGGACATAAGCGACTTCGCTGAGGGGTCGCAGGTGCAACAGCACCAGTTCCCCTATTTCTGAACTGGCGATTTCTCGGAGCGATCGACCTTGGAGTTGGGCCTCGATTTCTTCTGCCAGAGTTTCGAGATGCCCGGAAGACAAACCGGTTTTTTCGCAGGCCCGAATCAATCCCCTGACTAATTTTGACCTGTCAAAAGATTCGCGCTTGCCGTCCCGCTTGATCACCGTAATCGGCACAAATTCTATGCGTTCGTAGGTTGTGAAGCGGTGCTGGCAGTTCAAACACTCACGCCGCCGACGGATGCTTTGACCTGATTCGGCTGAACGCGATTCTAGAACGCGGCTATTTGTGTGTTGGCAGGAGGAACAGCGCATGATTGCTGAGTTTAACAGGCATTGCCAGCAAATTGCCATTCATCTAACCCCTTGGGGTCTGATGAATGGCTGGACTAGAAAAATCACTTAGCACACAGCGGTGAAAGAGTCCCGCACCAAATTAGATCACTATGATGCGGGCTAACCGCAGTCCGGTTCAGGATATTTTGGACTTACCGCAGGCGTATAGCTAATTATTTGCCAATCCGGGGAGGTTCCCGAAAGGCGATCGCAAAAAATAGTACGCCTATGGCTAAAGCCAGAATCAAAATGTAAGCAACACTTTCCATGTTAAATTTTCCCTATCTTCCCTTGCCGTATTATTTTATCGTGAACAAACCTGACGGTCAACTGAGTACAGTTAGACCGCAGGCTTCTTTTTCCTTTTTTTCAAAGGCTTTTTATAGTGAGGTAGTTCCACCCCCACTTGCTAATATAGTATCAGAGTATTTCCCGATCATCTTGGGGTTTAAAAGAATAATTGTCGGTTTCGGTACCTACACCCGACGAGCCTTTCATCCCAAGGAGTAATTCCCAACGGGGTACGGGGCCGAGCGCTCAGATTAATCCCCTCTAAATATACGTTCGGGACTTCCCGGCTGGTAGTTAATTGCTGGTTTTATTCTTAACTAAAAAAACCCGGTTTCTTCAAGAAACCGGGTTTTTGTGTAGCGGGGAAGTTTCCCCCCTACCCAGAGGCTGGCAAAATTTAGAGAGGTTCTTGTCTTCTGGTGGTTACGTCGCCCAGTTTTTGGAACAGGCCCCACTCGACTTGTTCTTCCAAGTCAGCCTCAACTCCAGCAAACACGTCGCGGAAAATAGTCCGAGAACCGTGCCAGATATGGCCGAAGAAGAATAGCAAAGCAAAGCAAACGTGTCCGAAAGTGAACCAACCGCGAGTCGAAGTGCGGAAAACGCCGTCAGAATTCAAGGTTTCGCGATCGAATTCAAACACTTCACCCTTTTGAGCAGCGCGAGCAAACTTCTTAACATCTAGAGGATTATTAAAGGTTTGACCGTTAAGTTCACCACCGTAGAAGCTGACGGTAACTCCGCTTTGTTCAAAGCTGTATTTTGATTCAGCACGGCGGAAGGGGATGTCAGCGCGAACGACCCCATCTTTGTCCGTCAAAATTACTGGGAAAGTTTCAAAGAAGTTGGGGAGGCGGCGAACCGACAATACCCGACCTTCGCTGTCAGTAAATACTGGATGGCCCAGCCAAGATTTAGCAATACCGTCGCCATTGACCATCGCGCCGGCCCGGAACAAACCGCCTTTAGCAGGAGAGTTGCCCACGTAGTCGTAGAAAGCCAATTTTTCAGGAATTTGTTCGTAAGCTTCTTGGAAGCTTTGGCCACCGGCCAAGCTAGCTTGAGCTCTGCGATCGATTTCTTGTTGGAAATAGCCGCCGTCCCACTGATAGCGAGTCGGGCCAAAAAGTTCGATCGGAGTTGCAGCAGAACCGTACCACATCGTACCCGCAACCACAAAGGCTGCAAAGAACACAGCAGCGATACTGCTAGAAAGTACAGTTTCGATATTCCCCATCCGCAGGGCTTTGTAAAGACGTTCCGGCGGCCGCACTGTCAAGTGGAACAAACCGGCAATTACGCCGACTACGCCCGCTGCAATGTGGTGAGCCACGATGCCGCCCGGATTGAACGGATCGAAGCCTTCAGGGCCCCAAGAAGGCGCCACTGGCTGGACGTGACCGGTCAGGCCGTAGGGGTCAGACACCCACATTCCCGGGCCGAAAAGTCCCGACAGGTGAAATGCGCCGAAGCCGAAGCAGAGCAAGCCGGAGAGGAACAGGTGAATGCCAAACATTTTTGGCAAGTCGAGGGCTGGTTCACCGGTGCGAGGGTCTCTGAAAAGTTCTAAGTCCCAAAATACCCAGTGCCAAACTGCTGCTAAGAACAGCAGGCCAGAGAGGACGATGTGAGCGACGGCGACGCCTTCAAAGGACCAGAAGCCCGGATCGACGTTACCTTCGCCAGTGATGCTCCAACCGCCCCAAGAACCCGTAACTCCCAAGCGAGTCATGAAGGGCAACACGAACATCCCTTGACGCCACATTGGGTTCAGAACTGGGTCTGTGGGATCAAAAACTGCTAGTTCATAAAGGGCCATTGAGCCGGCCCAACCTGCCACGAGGGCAGTGTGCATTAAGTGTACAGAAATCAATCGGCCTGGGTCATTTAAGACGACTGTGTGTACGCGATACCAGGGTAGTCCCATTGACTGCGGTTCTCCAAGGTGTAAGTGATGATGTCTATTTTTACGGAAAAATCAGATTCTGAATCCCCAGCAGTTACCTGCAGGGTTTAAACTCTGCCTTTTGCCGACTGCCATCTACCTTCAAAGGTGGAGGCATAAAAATGAAAGTTATTTAAAGAAGTGTATCGAGTGTTAGAACCGATTGCAATATGTTGAGCATTACATTAGTTGCGGGTTGCCCATTTCGCAGCGGGCGGCGATCGTCCCGAGGCGTTCGAGGACTTGCTCGGCATCGATCAGTCTGGTGAGGGTGACGTTGCCGATATTTTTGGCGGGATCGGCGGGATCGGGACGGACTGCGGGTTGGACTTCTACCATGAGTACGGCGTCTTCTACGCGGTAGAGCCACATTTTTTCGTTGCGATCGGAAAGACACAGGTTGAGCTGTTGGATGTCCGGCGCCCGCCTCCAGGCGGCGTGACTCCACTCGCCGCCGACGCCCCAAACGCGCCCAACTTTCCAGCCGTCGGATAAGAAGAAGTATTTCACTTGTGTACGCTTGTTGAGATTTTTTTGTCTAACATAACGCAAAACTGCAATTGTACGGAATTATTGAACCGCGAAGACGCCTTAGCGAAGCGGCGCGTAAGCGCTAGGACGCTAAGGAAGAGCGGCTCGCTTGGGTCAGAAAGTCCTAACCATTCAAATGTGTATTGTGGCCCTAACAAGGTTGTGGTAATTTTGCTCTTTTGGTCGCTTGATGCGATCGCATCATCTTAATCTCAATTAATATGCCCCAATTATGAGCGAGCGATATTTGACCAAACCTTTTACTATACTATATAATGGTATTAAATGACAGGTGCCCCGAACTGCACGGGGAGGTATGGTACGGTTGAGATACCGTGCGCCTGTCAGAGACAAGGTGCCCCGAACTGCACGGGGAGGTATGGTACGGTTGAGATACCGTGCGCCTGTCAACCTGAAACATGATTTTAATGATCATACCATCACTGCCAAAATAACGCCCCGCCAAGGCGTAGAGAGTTATTTTAAGCCCCTCTTAAAAGAGGGTTAAGCTCTCAATAAGGGCGAAATCCACGACTATAATAGTCGTGGATTCGCATTTAAACTTACCCTTCATTTTAGCGGTCTTCAAAGTGGATTTTATGCTGGAGAATAGGAATTTTCAACAACTGCATTTTCGGCTCAAGTAGATGGAAGGCTTCCTCCTATTCAGTATGACCACTGGCTCTCCCTGCTTCCTTTGAATAACGATCTATCAAGTACACCACATAATCTGCTAGCTGCAAACCAGTGTAAAATTCTGAGAAGCCAAACAAAGGTAGTTCCACAAAGTTAGAATATTTTTTTTGTGACTTCCAATCTCGATACACTCTGAGCAATCTCCCATCCTGAATACTGGTATGCTGAGTTGAGCGCGAATCCATAAGTAATATTCCCGTTTCGTTAGATTGCTTTAGATAAGCATCTAGCTGCTCTAATAATTGATTAAAAGTTAAGCGATACAAACCAGTTTCATCTTTAATATATTCGCTGGTTTCGCGCAATCTTTTTTTGTTGGCTTGAACAGCGAATATATTGCTAGGTAACTGACTGATAGTTTCTGAAACTTTCTTGAACGCTTGAAGACGGAATTCCCTTGGAAAATTCTTAAATGAACCCACACCTTGCCAAATATCGCGCCCCTTAAGTTCCCAGTCTTCAGGTTCCTTCCCACTAAATAGCTCCTTTTTAAGTGCTGAAAATTCTCTATCCATTTGTGACCAGTGCTGGACATGGATAGCAAAGCTAGCTAAAAAAAAGAAATTTGTCTCCATATCTTTCCAGCCAGTGCCACCCTCATCAACGTAAAATAAAATCGTCATCTCGCCTTATGGTAACTTTTTGACATAAACGCTACATTATAAGTGTTTTTTAGCTTTTAACTTATACTAGAATAAAGACAAGACTAAAACCCCATCTCTCACCGGCGCTTATATTGATGGCCAACATCCAGGATACAAGCCCCCAGATTAATCCGTAGAGTCACCTCTTCAATTTAAAATCTAAAATCTAAAATCTAAAATCGAATGACTGCACAAACCCCTGTACAATTCCAAGACAGTTTCGACATCATCGTAGTAGGTGGCGGACACTCCGGCTGCGAAGCCGCCCTCGCCACTTCTCGCCTCGGCTGTCGCACTCTTTTACTCACCCTCAACCTCGACAAAATTGCGTGGCAACCTTGCAATCCCGCTGTCGGCGGCCCGGCTAAAACCCAACTTACTAACGAAGTTGATGCGTTAGGCGGGGAAATTGGCAAAATGGCCGATCGCACTTACTTACAAAAGCGCGTCCTCAACGCATCGAGAGGCCCCGCAGTGTGGGCGCTGAGAGCACAAACAGACAAGCGGGAATACGCCGCTGTGATGAATAATATTGTTGAAAATCAACCCAATTTGACCATCCGCGAAGCGATGGTAACAGACTTAGTTTTGGGCAAAAACGAAGAAGTTATCGGAGTCGAAACATACTTCGGCGTCGCTTTTGAATGCAAAGCAGTAATTCTGACCACAGGTACTTTTTTAGGCGGCACGATTTGGGTGGGCAATAAGTCGATGCCCGCCGGACGTGCAGGAGAATTTGCTGCCGTTGGTTTGACGGAAACTCTCAATCGTTTGGGCTTTGAAACTGGGCGGTTAAAAACAGGAACTCCGGCCAGAGTTGACAAACGTACTCTCGATTATACCAACCTGGAACCGCAGCCGGGAGATGCAGAGGTTCGCTGGTTTAGTTTCGATCCAGAAGTTTGGATCGAACGGGAACAAATGCCTTGTTATTTGACTCGAACTACGCCAGCAACTCATCAATTAATTAGAGACAATTTGCACCTTTCTCCAGTCTACGGCGGCTGGGTTGATGCGAAGGGGCCGCGCTATTGTCCGAGTATTGAAGATAAGATTGTGCGGTTTGCAGATAAGGAAAGTCACCAGATTTTTATTGAACCGGAAGGTAGAGATATTCCTGAACTTTATATCCAAGGTTTTTCTACTGGTTTACCGGAAAATTTGCAATTGCAAATGCTGCGGACTCTTCCGGGATTGGAAAAGTGCGAGATGATGCGCCCTGCTTATGCTGTGGAGTACGATTATTTGCCGGCAACTCAGTGCTTTCCAACGCTGATGACTAAGAAGATTGAAGGGCTGTTTTGCGCGGGTCAGGTGAACGGTACAACTGGATATGAGGAGGCGGCTGCACAGGGGATTGTGGCGGGGATTAATGCGGCTCGGTTTGCGAAAAATCAGGAGATGATTGTGTTTCCTCGCGAGCAAAGTTATATCGGGACTTTGATCGATGATTTGTGTACGAAGGATTTGCGGGAACCTTACCGGATGTTGACTTCGCGATCGGAATATCGGCTATTATTGCGATCGGACAATGCGGATCAACGCTTGACGCCGCTGGGACGGGAAATTGGCTTGATTGACGATCGCCGCTGGGAGTTGTTCGATCGCAAACAAGCTAATATTGTGGCAGAGAAGGAACGGTTGTACTCGACGCGGGTGAAAGAGCACGAGGAAGTAGGGAAGGCAATTTTTGCTGACACTCAACAAGCAATTAAAGGTTCAATTACTCTGGCTGATTTGTTGCGTCGTCCTGGTTTTCATTATGTGGATTTGGAACGCTACAATTTAGGCAATTCTAGTCTGAAGTTGGCTGAGAAAGATGGTGCAGAAATTGACATCAAATATTCCGGCTACCTGCAAAGACAGCAAAATCAAATCGATGACATTGCCAAACACGAACGCCGACAATTGCCTGCGGATTTGGATTACATGGCAATTACAACTCTATCCAAAGAATCGCGGGAAAAATTGGCTAAGGTGAAACCGCTGACGATTGGCCAAGCGGCGAGAATTGGCGGAGTAAATCCGGCTGATGTTAATGCTTTGTTGATTTTTCTGGAAGTGCGAAACCGTCAGCAGCCAGCGGGTGTAGGAAAATAACCTCAACTAGAGGTGTTTCAAAGCTGCCTTCAATTTTATGGAATAGCAGGATGAAAAAGTGTGACTATAGCAATCCTAAATGATTCGTGTAATTCTTGTAGGGGCAAACCCCCCGTGGTTGCCCCGATGCAGGCTGGGGTAGGCACGGGGAGTAGGGGTAGCACTACCCCTACATATTTTTACAAATGATGCGAGGATTGCTATATTGTGAAACCACTATTTTGTTCTGCAGCTTTCCTATTGAGGGATATACAGCATATTCCATGTATATGTGGTACACACAAGAAGAGCGATCGCCTGCTGTTTGGTGCGTCGCCACCCGTTAATCTGCAATCTTTATCAAATATGAAGGAGCGACGCACCCTACCGATTAACACCAGACTTGGCTTATAAAAACTCCGAAATCGGGAATTGATACCTGTATTCAGCAACGCCACAAAAACGGAAAACTGGCAGAATGTCAACTAGAATTGATGAAACTCTGCCAGTCTATTGTAGATATTTATCAATCCTCGAACCCCAACTTCCATAAAGAGTGCGAGAGAGAGGGGGAGACAGCGAGAGGGAGAGGGGGAGAGGGGGAGAAGTGGGAAACACAGTTAAATTCATCCGTGTATCCGTGTCCGAATCCGTGTCGTGCCTTCCTTCTTCCCTCTTCCTTCTTCCTTCTTCCTTCCTTTAATGTGCCCAGAGAATCACGCCAGCTTCATAAGGACTGCTGAGATTATCGTGCTTCGGCAAAACCCGCAAGGACAAGCCTTGCAAACCGCTAGAAGTATAAGTAATGTCAGCCGTATAAAGGCTAGCATTCTGAGAATCTTCTCCCAAATACTCCATCACTACCGGCACGCCACCAATGATATCGCCGTTAGCATCAACCGAACCTTGATAAAGTTCGACTTGCACGTCTGCAGGAGTCAATCCCTTCAGATTAATCCGAGATTTAACAGATATCGACTGATTGACTTTAACTTCTTTATCCTGCGAAATATCAACAGCCTCAATCTTAATATCGTGCCATTTCGCGAGAACGTGCTTCTTCCAGTGAGACAACTCCTTGGCCGGAGCGCAATTATCCGAAGTCATGGTGTGGTAGCGATCGCTCACGGGGAAATAGGCCCGCCGCGCGTAATCCTTCACCATCCGAGCTGTATTGAACAAAGGACAATTCAAGCGAATAGAATCCTTCATTTTCGCCGTCCAACCGCGGGGAATTCCATCATCATCCCGGTTGTAAAATAGGGGTACAACTTCTTTTTCCATCAAGTCGTACAAAGCATTCGCCTCGACATCATCCTGATACTTAGTATCTTCGTAAAATTCCCCATGTCCGATCGGCCAACCGGTACGAACATAATCAGCCTCATCCCACCATCCGTCAAGAATGCTCAGATTCGGCAAACCATTCATCGAAGCTTTCATCCCGGATGTACCCGAAGCCTCACGCGGGCGGCGCGGCGTATTCAGCCACACATCGCAGCCAGACACCATCATCCGAGCAACGTTAATGTCGTAGTTCGGTAAAAACACCATCGAGCTCATCGTCTCGTGCTCGCGGATGAAGTGAACGATATCCCGAATCAATTCCTTACCCGGAATATCCATCGGGTGAGCCTTCCCAGCAATCACAAACTGCACCGGGCGATTTTGATCCCGCATGATCCGCATAATTCGATCGACATCGCGCAAAAACAGCGTCGCCCGCTTGTAAGTAGCAAAGCGGCGGGCAAACCCGATCGTCAGCACCTTCGGATTGAGAGCCTCCCGCGCGTGTTCGATTTCCGTTTGGGCCGCACCGCGCTCGCGCAAAGTCTTTTGCAGCCACTCCCGCGCGAACACCACCAACTCCGATCGACAGCGTTCGTGATTGCGCCATAGTTCCTCATCAGGAATCGACGAAAGCCTGTCCCATAGACGATCGTCCTTACCGGTCATTTCCCAGTCCGGGCCGAGATATCGATCGTACAACTCCTGAGTAGACTTCGCCACACAACTGCGAGCGTGCACCCCGTTGGTAATCGAAGTAATCGGTACTTCTTCCTGGGGCAAACCCGGCCACAAACCCTGAAACATCGGGCGCGACACCACACCGTGCAAAGCCGCCACCCCGTTGACAAAACTCGACATTTTAATTGCCAAAATTGCCATATTCAGAGGTGCGGACAAATCGCCAGTATTCTCCCGGCCCAATCCCAGAAACTCATCTTGCGACAAGCCAAACATCTTGGGATAGTGACTCAGATAGTGCATCACCATATCCGGCTCGAACAAGTCAAACCCAGCAGGCACAGGAGTGTGAGTCGTAAACATACTGCTCGAAACCACCACCTGTTCCGCTTCCACGAAACTCAGGTGATATTCCTCCATCAGCATCCGAATGCGTTCCAAAGCCATGAAAGCCGCGTGGCCTTCATTCATGTGATAAGCCGTAACTGTCAGCCCCAATGCCTTGAGCATTTTCACGCCACCGATGCCCAGCATGATTTCTTGGTGCATCCGCAGAGTTTTATCACCGCCATACAGTTGGTCGGTAATATCTTGGTCGTAGCGGCTGTTAGGTTCAATATTTGTATCCATTAGGTACAAAGGAACCGTTCCCACTTGTACTCGCCAAATCCGGGCATACACCTTGCGGCCGGGATAGTCTACCTCAATCCGCAATTCCGAACCGTCGGGATTGCGTTCTGGGTGCAGTGGCATATTGTAGAAATCATTGAGCGGATAGCGTTCTTGCTGCCAGCCGTCGGCGTTGAGATACTGCGAAAAATAGCCTTCTTGGTAAAGCAGGCCGACACCGACTAAGGGCAAGCCCAAATCGCTAGCTGATTTGAGGTGGTCGCCTGCGAGCACGCCCAAACCGCCGGAATAGATGGGTAGGGCTTTAACTAAGCCGAATTCCATCGAAAAGTAAGCGTAGCATTCTTGCTGCTCGGTGCCGCGCTGTTTCCGGTACCAGGCGCGGTTTTTGAGATAATCGTCTAACTGCTGGGCTGCTCGGTTCATTTGGGCAATGAAGCCTTCGTCTTCTGCCATTTCTTGCAGCCGCTCTTGAGATATGGTTCCGAGCATCAGCACCGGGTTTTGGTTGCTGGAGTCCCACAGGTCTCGATCGAGGCGGCGGAAGAGGTCTTTGGTATCGACGTTCCAGTCCCAGTGCAAGTTGTAGGCAAGCTTGCGTAGGGGTTCGAGAATTGTCGGTAGCGAGGGGGAAACGTTAAATGTGCGAATTGGCTGCATAGACAAAGCATTTATGTTGGGGTAGCGATATTTTCGTCTGTCTTTAGGTACAAGTCCGTTATTCTGCACACTATTTTAAGTTTTAAGCTGCGGGGGGCGATCGCGATGCCGATCTGTATCGACTATCTGCAATGACACAGCAGTGCCGTGTCCCTAACTCAGCTAAGGATCGCGAATTAAATAACTTACAATTTTAATTGTTATTGTGGGATGGGCGTCCCGCCCGTCCAAAAAGG
>NZ_JAUBUB010000108.1:0-20952 GCF_036705265.1 Microcoleus sp. B4-C2 | reverse complement strand
CACAGGCGGGACGGCTGTGCCACAATCCACTTCACAGGCGGGACGGCTGTGCCACAATCCACTTCACAGGCGGGACGGCTGTGCCACAATCCACTTCACAGGCGGGACGGCTGTGCCACAATCCACTTCACAGGCGGGACGGCTGTGCCACAATCCACTTCACAGGCGGGACGGCTGTGCCACAATCCACTTCACAGGCGGGACGGCTGTGCCACAATCCACTTCACAGGCGGGACGCCTGTGCCACAATCAATTTTAAAGATAAATCTTTTTTGGCTTACGCTGACACTAAACTTAAATCGTATCCATAGGCTTTTTGAATATTGGCTGCGGTGAGCACTTCCTGGCAGGAACCGCTCGCAATTAACTGCTTGTTGAGCAATAATAAATTGTCGTACTGTTTTAACGTTTCGCCTAAATCGTGGCTGATTACTAGCAATGTTTTATTTTCTGCTTTTAGTTCGGCAAAAATATCGAAAATAATTTCTTCGGTTGCTTTGTCGATCGCGTTAAAAGGTTCGTCGAAGAAGAATAAATCGGCTTGTTGGGCGATCGACCTTGCTAAGAAAATCCGCTGCTGCTGTCCGCCAGACAGTTCGCCAATTTGTCGATCGCGCAAATCCCACATTCCCACCCTCCCTAAAGCAGCTTTCACCAATTCTTGCGACTGCTTCGAGGGGCTGCGAAACCAGCCAGTATTAACGGTTCGCGCCATCATCACCGCATTCCACACCGTAATCGGATAATCCCAGTCAATTTGCGATCGCTGCGGCACATAAGCCACCCGCGATAACTGCTGCTTCAACAACCGCCCCTGATATTTCACCAAACCGCGACAAGCCGGGATCAATCCCAGCATCGCTTTCACCATCGTGCTTTTCCCCGCGCCGTTGGGGCCGAACACACCCGTTAATTGTCCGGGATCTAACTGGAAATTCACGCTGTTGAGGGCTGCAATTCCGCGATAATTGACAGCCAAGTCTTGCACTTCTAGCATAATTAGAGATTTTGAGAACGATTCTTGTTCGTAGCTACTACAATAGGATAACTCGAAAAAGCAATAATGATTATCGTTCCAAAGGTGAAAATGTTAAAGAACTTGCCTGGAAAAACCCGCAGATTGTGCGGTGCCACTGTTTTGGCAATTGGCTGCGGGCTGGTTGGCTGCAGTGGAGGACAGAACGCAACCAATCCGGTGTCAGAGAGTCCCGCCGCAACTCAAACTCCAGCCAGTCCCGCCGCCAACTTGCCAAAAGTCGTGGCCACGACTGGCGTTATCTGCGACATAACTAAAGAAATCGCTCAAAGTTCGATCGACACCACCTGTCTAATCAAGCCGGGAGACGACCCCCACGCCTATCAAACTAAGCCGGAAGACCGCAAAGCGATTGAAACCGCAAATCTGATTTTATACGGCGGCTACAACCACGAACCCAGCATCATTAAGTTAATTGAATCTAGCAGTAATTCCGCACCCAAAATCGCCGTACACGAACTCGCAGTTCCCAAACCGCTGATAGGCGAACACGAGCACGAACACGGCGAAGAGAAAGCGGAAAATGAAGCCCATGCAGAAGGCGAAAAAGTCCCTGATCCTCACGTTTGGCATAACCCTCAAAATGGCATCCGTATGGTAGAAACAATTCGCGACCAATTGATCAAAGTTTCTCCCACCAATGCTCAACTTTATACAAAAAATGCAGCCACCTTAACAGATGAGTTGCAAAAAGTAGATACTTGGATCAAAGCTCAAATTGCGACTATTCCAGCCCAAAAACGCAAGTTAGTAACAACTCACGATGCTCTGAGTTACTATGCCGATGCTTACGGTTTGGAGATGGCTGGAGCTTTACAGGGTGTGACGACTGAGGAACAGCCCACCGCCGCAAGAATTGCCGAATTATCCTCAGAAATTAAGAGTACAGGAGTGCCGACTATTTTTGCCGAAACTACAACTAATCCGAAGTTGATGGAGACTGTGGCGAGGGAGGCAAATGTCAAAATTTGGGACAAAGAACTTTACAGCGACGAGTTGGGCGGCCCCGGCACCGGTGCTGATACTTATCAGGGAATGCTGAAAACTAATACTTGCACGATTATTTCTGGCCTCGGTGGCAATTGTACTTCCTTTGCAGGAGAAACTGCACCAAATCCCAAACCATAGACTTTCTAAAGTTCGCCTAGCAAGCACCTTACCTTTGCTGGATACGCAGCAAAACGCAGCGTTTGCAATCGCAGGGGTTTTCGATTGCAAACGCTGCGTTGGCTGCGATGACTTTAAGGTGAATTTTGCTCCTCCGTACTGGGGGGGTTTTGGCCAATTCCCAATTGCTTCTTAGAGGATTTTAAGTCTTTCCAAAGCATCTTAATATCTTTATAGGCTTTCTCAGCACTAATTTTCCCCCCTGTTTCCAGCGAGCAAATATAAGTTATTTTTTGAGCAAACTCCTGCAAGTTGGCATTAAACGCCAAGTTTTCTGGCGTGAAATCACCGTAGTAGCGATTGCGAGGATGTAAAAAATCTTCCCGCTCTTTCATTGCCCCCTCCTAATTTAACTTTTGGTATTCAACTTTTGGTTCGGTCTCTGCTGTTAATAGCACTATTTGTACTCTGTATCGCGGCGCCAACTTGCTTCTATTGTATTGCGTAAGTAGCAATTGTGCTTTTTCGCTCTGTATTTAGTCTATTAATGCAGTCTTAACCTTAAGTTAGCTTTATTTTAACTTTTCTTTAACCTAAAAGCAAAAAAATTGGGAAATGCGCGGTTCGCATCTCCCTTTAGAGATATTTGGCAGTGGGTGATTAACCTTTTCTGAAGCCGAATATTTATTTGTTGCACTCGCAGCCTGTATGGCCGCAGCCTTGGCCGTTGGGGTGTCCGTCAGCGCAAGCACTGGAACAATATGTTTTGCCGTCTTTTTCAATGGCTTCGCTGGGACTGACAACGCACGAACATGAAGGGCAGGCACATTTTGTTTGGGTGGCGGTAGTCATTTGAGCTTCTCCTGGTGGGGTTGTTTGTCTATACTTATATATGAACACATATTCAGATATAAGTCAAGGGAATGTAAAAGTTTTGTTACAAAAGGTTTGCCGATCGCACTAAAATGAAATTGGCATCCACCCCGCCCTGAAGTGCGGGGATTCCCAATCATCACTAATTGGGTTTCTGCTTCATAGCACCAGCCTTCCGAGACTTACTCTCTTCGGGTCTTACAGTTGCTCCACAGACTGAAACGGCTAGCCCAGCCGCCAAAATATTCTTTGCCGCATTGATATCGCGATCGTGGTTTGTCCCGCACTTAGGGCATTCCCATGCGCGAATATTCAAAGGCAATTTCTCAACAATGTGACCGCAGTTTCCACAGCGCTTAGAACTAGGAAACCAGCGGTCTATTTTTATTAAATTTCGCCCGTACCAATCGCACTTGTAGCTTAGTTGGCGAATCAGTTCACTCCAACTAGCGTCACTAATAGCCAGAGCTAACCTATGGTTCTTTACCATATTTTTGATAGCCAAATCCTCAACTATAATCGTTTGGTTTTCACGAACGAGTTGAGTCGTTAGCTTATGAAGAAAATCCTTACGCACATCGACTATCTGTGCGTGGACTTTTGCCACCTGTCTCCGGGCTTTCTCTCGATTGTTGCTTCCCGGATGTTTACGAGCTAAAGCTTTTTGCTTTCTTTTCAACTTTTTCCGAAGCTTTTTAAAAGGCTTGGGATTGGAGATTTTATCGCCGTCGCTAGTAGCAATCAAACTTGTAATTCCCACATCCAATCCGATAGTTTTATCTGTTCGGGGAAGTGGTTGGATTGTGTAGTCATCTACCAATATAGAGACAAACCAAAGTCCAGCGGGTGTTAATTTCACCGTAAGAGTAGAGGGAATGCACCCTTCAGGAATTTGTTTGCTCCAGCGAATAGGTAATGGCTCATTACATTTAGCCAAAAATACCTGCCCGTTTTTCCAGCGGAAGGCAGATTTGGTAAATTCAGCACTACCGCCGTTATGCTTTTTCTTGAAATTAGGATACTTGGCTCGTCCTGCAAAGAAATTGGTGAACGCTGTTTGGAGGTGGCGCAGTCCTTGTTGAAGAGGCACGCAGCTAACTTCATTCAAAAAATCAAGTTCTTCCTCTTTCTTCCAGTTCGTTAGCATAGAGGAAGTTTCGCCGTAGCCAACTCTTTCTTGGCGTTCGTACCAAGATTCTGTCCGGTAAGCCAAAGCCTTGTTGTACACTAACCGAGTACAACCCATTGTCCGTCGCAAGAGTTTTTCTTGCTCGGTGGTGGGGTAGATTCGGTAGCGATAGGCTTTTTCCATATCGTCACAGTCTAACACGTCTTTTGTGATAGAGTTGGCTGAGTGTTGTATATTTTTGTCAAGCCGTCCTATAAGGACGGGGTTTCCACCCAGTTTTTTTGATGAGAACTAAAACCAGCCTGGAAAAGATGTCACCCAACTCTGCTGTTAATGGAGCGATAAGTCAGCCTCACGAACAAAACGATACACCAACGTGCGATCCATCGCACCTAGTTGACTGTTGGCGGGTCGGGGACATCCAAACACAAGTTCTCAACACCGCAAAAGCTCAGCGGATGGCTGAGTTTTTCAGTCTTTTGGGAGATGCGAATCGCCTACGGCTGCTGTCGGTTTTGGCAAAACAAGAACTGTGCGTGTGTGACTTAGCTGCGGCGTTGAGTATGAGCGAGTCAGCAGTATCGCACCAGTTGCGGGCATTGCGGGCGATGCGGTTGGTAAGTTACCGCAAGGTTGGGAGACAAGTTTTTTATAGTTTACTCGATCGACACGTTTTTGAACTTTACCAAGCCGTCGCCGAACACTTAGACGAAGCAGATTAAGCTTTTGGGCATTGGGCATTGGGCATTGGGCATTGATAATGGATTTAAAATTCTGTAGGGGCGACTTTTACGAATAATCTCGGCCTAAGACCAATAATCTTGTAAACTCGCCCCCACCCAACTAGATATTAATCTTGGACGGTGTGGCCCGTAGCAACAACCGCCTGTGTAATTGACTCTTCAGAAGCTTGAGCTTCTACTGTAACAGTCTTAGCTGCGACATCCACATTGACAGTAGCCTCGGAGTCAACAGTTTTGATGGCTTTGGTAATTGTATCACCGCAGCCGGAGCAGACGATCGAGGGAACGTTAAGTAGTATTGCCATAATTAAGCAAATTTTCGTAGATGACAGTATTATTTTTTATTTTAATCTAAATTCGTGAAACACGTGCTTTCGCCGATTTCGGCAGGGGTTTAAACCCCTGCCTCAAAGCTCAATTCGGTTAAAACTGATATGTTGCACCATTCTCAATTAACCTTTTATGAACAGGCAAGATGCCTGTTCCACAAAAGATAAATTTTATTGTGGAACAGGCCGGAAAGCCTGTTGCTGACGCCTGTTCCACAAAAGATAAATTTTATTGTGGAACAGGCCGGAAAGCCTGTTGCTGACAATGGTGCAAGATATCGGTTAAAACCGACTGTAGAGTTTGACGTTAAAAGTTATAGATTATTTCCTACCAATATCACTTCCAACTTAATACCTCTGAAGGCACATTAATCTCCGGTATGCACCGGCCAACGGCGGCGGCTACAGGCCGTAAACTCGCAACTAAATCTACCATATCTGGTAAAGAAAGAGCTTGCCGCGCGTCAGAAACCGATTTTTCTGGTTGCGGGTGACATTCAATAATTAATCCGTCTGCACCGCAAGCAACCGCTGCTTTGGCGAGTGGTGCGACTAATTCTCGCTTGCCGACGGCGTGAGAAGGGTCTACAATTACTGGCAAATGAGTTAACTGTTTCAGTGCTACGACTGCACCTAAATCTAATACATTCCGGGTGTAATTGTCGAAGCTGCGGATGCCTCTTTCGCAGAGAACTACATGAGGATTTCCGTGACTGACAATGTATTCGGCGGCCATCACAAATTCTTCGATTGTGGCTGACAAGCCGCGTTTTAGCAAAACTGGTTTTCCGGCTTGACCGATCGCCTTTAGTAACTCGAAGTTTTGCATATTCCGACTGCCTAATTGCAGCATATCAGCATAGGTGACAACTGGCTCAATTTGGGCGATCGACATTACCTCTGTCACCACGGGCAAACCGTAACGCCTGCTGACATCGGCTAAAATTTCCAGTCCCTCAATTCCCATCCCTTGGAAAGAATAGGGAGAAGTGCGGGGTTTGTAGACTCCGCCTCGCAAAGCTTGCACGGATGCGGCGGATAGTTGGCGGGCAACTGTTTCCATTTGTGCGGAACTTTCTACGGTACAGGGGCCACCGATGATTAATAATTCTGTGCCGCCGACTGAGACTGTTTCTGAAAGTTTGACAATTGTTTGGTGTTCGGGATGAGATTTGGTTACGAGTTTGGCTTCTAACATGAGGATATTTTCCAGGGAAATTAAGTGGGTGGTTGACAACAAAAAACCCGGAACTTTTAGGAGTTCCGGGTTGGTGCGAAAAGACAGCGCGACAATTTACCCAGAACTCTTGTTGGGCCAAAAATAAAAGCTGTTGTACCAGTTACTGAATAATGTCATTGCTGTTTTCGCTTGTACTCGATTGGTTGTTGGGAAAAAAACTAGAAAAAACAAAACCGCAGGTGTTAATCTGCGGTTCGCCCGGATGTTCACAGTGAATTGCAAATTCACTCCGGGCGAACTTGGCTGTACCAAAAATAAAAATAGCTGTTGGCTGTGAACTTGGCTGTGAACATAGGTTGAAGTGCTGCGATTTGTGGATCAAACACAATACTATTCGACAAGCTAGCACAGGGAGACTGGGATGTCAAGATATTTTTAGCAAAAGATTTGTAGATGCCGCGGCGGTTGGAAACCGCGGCGACAAAGACGAAACCTGCGGAGGTGGACTTTGTTTGTGTAGTAGCGGTTTCTAACCGCTGAGAATTAATGTCGAAAATTAACTACTTATGGTTGAATGAAAATACCGATCGCATTATGAACTCTCGCAGCAGTTGACGGAGGTCGATCGAGCAAACTACCTCCCAAATACAAACTCGTCGAACTTCCCCCATCCAAATTTAAAGCATCCACAGCACCCATTTGCTGCAAAATCTGCGCCAGTTCTGCGAAATTTGGCCCCGCCCCGCCCGCGCGATTGTGCACCGCTACAATCAGCAAATTCCCCGCAGCATTTCGCCCGATCGCACTTCTAATTGCTGTCTGTCTAACAAACGCATCGCTAAACCCTTCCGCCTTAGCATCCAGCACAACTTGACTGTTTTGTACCAACACCGGGCCGCCGCCGATAATGTAAGGAAAACGGTTGAAATCAGCAGGAAAAGTGTTAGTTTCCAAACGCAATAAAGTGCCGATAGAGAGTTCAGATGCCGGGAACAAATCGGCACGCAAAGCCAAAATATAACCGTTAGCTGGAATGGGAAAAGTTGTTGTTCCCGGCGCACCTCCGGGGGATTGGCTGACAACTCTATCGCCCGCAACTGTCACAATTACTTCATTGCCAGACAGCGGAGTATAAGTTGTTCCCCAATCAGAATTGTAGCGACCGATTCCCGGTTGTACGTAGGCACTATTGAGATGAGAAACAGGCAAAAGTTGATTGGCCGGAGTCATCACAGTTTCTTGCAAAGTTAAACGATCGATCGCAAATTCTCCCCGATCGTTCCACGCGATCGCCCCCCGGTTCAATATCGGCCCGGAAAGCCATTTATTGTCGCGCCGAATTGCCCCTAAAGCTAAGCGATTAATTCGATTAAAAAACCCTGCATTAATCGCCGCAGCAGCACCGGAAACTTCGGCTGTTTCCAATAAAGGTGCAGTGCCTCGATCGGCAGGCGGATTGCTGAGAATTGGTCGAATTTTCACACCCGCTTGACGCGGATTAACTTCTAACCAAACTACCGGAAAACGATCGGTTCCTAAATTTTGATACTGCTGCCGCCACTGCACACCGGGCGCCCAAACGATGTTTTTTTCTACTAGCGAATCTGGCCGAATGTCGATAACTAATCGATTGGGATTTCCCAGGCCCAAAACTTGCGGCCGCCAACCTAAAGGAATCTTCACTTTGACTTTGGTTCGATCTCCGTCAGGTTCGACTTTTAGTGATAGCAATTGTTGGCTGGTTTGAAAAGTTTCCTGAAGTAACGCCGGATCGACTTTGGCATCGATCGCGATCGACCATTCTTGACCGGCGATCGGCGCTGCGGGCGTTATTGGCAGCGGGAGAGCGGGTTTGGTCGGGTCGTCTGGTGTTTCGAGGTTTGGCGCTGCACGGAGGTTTGGCAGTGGGATAGCGGGCTTTGTGGGGTCGTCCGGGGGGTTGGGTGTGGGTGTCGGCGACGGGATTGGTTTATTGACAAAGTTGACTTGCCAAGGGGCGGGTCGATCGATATCTACTACAATGCGATCGCCCGATTCTATTTCTGCTTGCCGAATTCCGGTAACACTTGCAGTTTGAGATGTAATTTTGAGAATATTCCCATCAGCAGATATCTCCCAGCCCGCAAGTCTAGCAAAATCCGTAACATCTAAGTAACGATACGGGCCTGTTGCCCGCGCTGCTAAGCTTTGAGCACCGGTTAAAGATACCGAAAACCACTGCACAGGTTGTTTGGTACTGTCGGCGCTGCTAAGCAAATCCACTCCCGCACCTTGCATCAATCCAACATCAGCAATCCAAGTTCGGAAATTCGCAGAAGTGCTGTTTGCCTGCTGCTGAGTCCAACTTAGGGGGAGAATGCGGCCGTTTAGAGAAACTTGGCGGCCTTGTTTGATTCTGGAATCTGGCGGTAGGGATTGAGTCAAAAACTTATATTCCGACAGGGAATGAATTCCCTGTCTCATAGCTGAAGTCCTCTCAAGAGGACTATCGGTCAATATTTCAGTCGGTTTCAACTGAGATATTGCACCATTCTCCAGAACAGGCAAGATGCCTGTTCCACAATAAAATTCATCTCTTGTGGAACAGGCATCTTGCCTGTTCATAAAAAGCTTATTGACAATGGTGCAAGATGTGAGTTTCAACCGACTTTCGCTATCAGCCAGGGAATTCATTCCCTGGCGGGATCTCGAAGCATGAATCAAGCCAGCCCTGTCCCCCTCTTGTGCTCTTGCGGGTTGATTCCAGACTAAAGACGGGACGATCGCCAGTACGGGTAAAATCGAGACTAACAATATTAGACGCCAATAGAAAAAATTACGTTTCACAGCTTACAACTCACAATTTCACTTCTAAACGCATGGGGATTTAGAAACCCGGAAAATCCGTATGTCTCTTCTTACTCAACGGCACTAATTGCCCTCAAGCCCTACTACACAAGGCTCACGCCGGAATAGAAATCACAAACTCCGAACCCTCCCCCAAAGAAGAATTCACGAGTAACGTACCTCCATGTTTTTCCACCACAATTTGATGGGCGATCGACAATCCTAATCCAGTTCCTTGACCCACAGGCTTGGTTGTGAATAAGTGGTTAAAAATATTTTCTTGGACTTCGTTCGACATCCCCACTCCATTATCCTTAATCCGAATCAAAACCTGATTGTTGTCTTCGCTCAGAGCAGTTTGAACCGTGATTTGATTAGGTAGGGCTTTAATTTCACTAAAACTCCGCCCCTTATTGGACTCCTCCAGAGCGTCAATAGCATTAGCCAGTATATTCATAAATACCTGGTTTAACTGTCCGGGAAAGCATTTCACTAGGGGCAAGTTACCATACTCTCTCACAACTTCAATGGCAGGGCGGAACTCGCTGGCTTTTAAACGGTGCTTGAGAATCAGCAGAGTGCTTTCGAGTCCATCGTGAATATTGAAAGAAACTGGTCGATCGCTATCTGCCCTCGAAAACGTTCTCAAACTTGTACTGATATTGCGAATGCGCTCGACTCCTTCCTTCATAGAGCCAATCAATTTGGGCAAATCTTCTCGCAAATACTCCAAGTCCATATCCTCTATTTCGGCTTCAATTTCCCCTCCCGGATTGGGAAATTTTTCTTGATACAAATCAATCAAATTGAATAAATCCCCCACGTAGTCTTGAGCAGGTTGCAAGTTGCCGGCGATAAAGCCTACGGGATTGTTAATTTCGTGGGCTACCCCTGCGACTAAATTTCCCAGAGCCGACATTTTTTCACCCTGCACCAATTGCAGTTGCATCTGTTTGAGATTCTGAATAGACTGCTCCAGTTTTTGGGCATAATCCTGAGATTGTTGATAAAGCTGTTGAGATTGCTGATACAAGCGGGCGTTTTCCAGCGAGATGGCAGCTTGGGAGCAGAGGATGTTGAGGAGGGCGACGCGATCGCCAGTGAATGCCCCTGTCGTCAGATTATTTTCCAAATACAGAATTGCCATCATTTTGCCTTGATGGATAATCGGAGTACATAGGATGCTCTTAGGTTGGTGCTGCTTGATATAGGGGTCAGAACTAAATATTAATTCAGTCTTGACATCATCGAAAACTAGGGTTTTATTGCTACGTTTAACGTAATTAATCACAGTCTGGGGAATTGATTCGCTTTCCTCAATCCCAATAGTTTCTTGCAGAAGACAGCCTTGGCGATCGCTACAGTGGACGGCAATTTTCCAGTTGTCGTCTTCTTTTAAAATTAATACTCCTGTTTGAGCGCCTGCATTCTGAATCGCCACTTCCATCAGGGTAGTGAGCAATTGTTCCAGCTTAATTTCGCTAGACAAAGCTTGATAAGCTTTGATAACAGTTGGTAAATCTATGACTGTGGTACTCGTACTGCCAGCAATTGTTTGGCGATGACTAGAAATCAATGAAGTCTCATGGGAGGTAGTACCTTTCTCCAATGAACGAGCGTTTTCCTGTTTGAATATAGGAGCCAGAAGTTCGGGATAGCGTTGTTCTAGAGCGTCGATTTTTGCTTTCGCTCCCCAACGAGCATAAGCATAGTAAGCATCTATTAGATATACCTGGCCAACTTTTTCTTTCCCCCATGCCAGGTAGAATTTAGCAGCCAATTCATTCGCCAGAGCTTCTTCGTTGAGATAACCGTTTTCTTTAGCCAGAAAAATGGCGCGATCGTATGCCTCCATCGCCTGCACATTTTCACCCAGCACTCGGAACATTTCGGCTTCCACTAGGTAACATTTGTGCGAAAAATTCATGGGGGCGTGATGTGCCCATTTATGAAGGGTTTCCTGGTTGCTTTTCACTTTTTGCAGATGTTCTTGTTTCTCTTGGGATGAACCCACATCGCTACAAACTCCCAGCCGTGCTAGAGAGTCATAAAAATAGAACATCGGCACATTGAGCATACCCGTTACCGCGTCTAAATAATGTTCGGCTTGCCGAGCATTTTCTAAAGCTTGCTCGGCTTCTCCAAACAGGTAACACACAAGCAGTTTATGGAAATAAAAATAGTGGAGTCCGTTGCGATCGTTTGCTTGGATGTGAAAGGGGAGCATTGTTTCTTCATTGTAGGCATCTCCCACAAATTGACAGGGGTTTTCCGATCGCCCCAGCAGATTTAATAAAGCCTGATGAACGATTTGAGTATAATTTAACGCTGCTTCTTGTTTAAATTGAACCAGCGCATTGCAGTAAGTCGCTACCTCCTCTTCGAGTCCGGCAATTTCCCGACCGATTAAATATGAATATTGAGAGATTTCTTTGGCTGAATATCCTAATTCTAGCTCTCCTGTTTCCAGTCCTCTGGCGTAACCCTCTTTTAAAAGAGGGATGGTTTCTTTAACATGATGTTTACCATGTATGATGTGAACCCCTACTGTATAGTATACTTTGGTTTTGAGGTAATTAGCATTAAAAAAATCAACAATATTTAACGCCAATTGCCCAAATTCAAACCCTGTTTCAATGTCTTGAACTACACCGCTTAATACCAATCCATACAAGCCGTAAGCAAAAGCAGATAAGGGCGCATTGCCATAAATAACCGACAAATGAACCATTTCGACAATAACCAGTGGCAGGAGAAGTGGAGCCGTGATGTAGGCTGGAGAAACTAAACCTGATAAAATTCGCAAAGCTGCTTGCTTTTGGAGATTTTCCATTTCTGGCAAATCAATAAAGTCCGCAATTTTTTTCCCGGCAAAAAGTGAAGCCGTTTGTTCTAGTCCCTGCTGAATATCTGCCGGAGTTGGATTTTCGGGAAAGCAGATTCCCAAGAGTTTGAGAACTGCTAACCCCATTTCAACGGCTTGTTTAGGTTTAACTTGCGCCGTACAAGCAGAAAGCTCGATTTCATAAACTTTCACCTTATCCAGCAGCGTTTTGGCATTGTGCAGGACTAAAGCTGCTAATTCCTCCATTTCCTGAAAATCATAGCTCAGGTATGCAGTTTCTGCCCCTAATACGTGCAGTTCCAGGGCGGTTTCATAGTGAGTGTGCCAGCTATCGGGAGCTAGGATTTCCCTGCCAAAACTTAAATATTTGCGGGCCGCAGCATAAGCAGTAGAACTCTTCGCCTTGCGTCCAGCGATTAAATTCAGCTCAGCCAGTTGGTAACGCTCGGTTGGCTCGGTAATTAAATCAACACCATAATTCAACTGGTTGACTATATTAAAAATTTTCTCTTCCCTTTCGGTTGTTGGAGTATTAATCAACAAAAGTTGACCAATATTGAGGTGAGTGGATTGTTTATGGGATTCTGGAATCAAAACGTAAGCTGCTTGCTGTACGCGATCGTGCAAAAATTTGTAATAACAGGAGTCGGGATTCTGGAACCACGAGTCAGAAGTATTGCTTTCTTCTTCTGAATTCTGATTTGTGAATTCAAACTCCTCTGAACTGAAAAATTTATAAACTTCAGTTAGTGGCAGAATCAACCCTGCTTGCAAAGCTGGCCACAAGTTGGCTGCCGTATCTGAAGAAGATTTTTCACACACTACCGCCAGCGTTTCTATATCAAATTCGTTACCAATGCAGGCAGCTAACTTTAAAACTTCTTGCGTCTGGATTGGCAATTTTTGCAATTGAATCGCCATGAACTCGACAACATCATCGGTCAGGGCTAAGGTTCGCACGGTCGCAATATCGCACTGCCAATACCGCTCGTCAAAATTAAAGGTAATTAGCCCATCTTCATGCAAAGATTTGAGGAATTGTGTGCTAAAAAATGGATTGCCTTGGGTTTTTTGATCTACGAGTTCTGTTAAGGGCATAGCCAACGCTCTAGAACAAACTAAAGTATCGGCAATCAAACAATTCAAATTGACGCAATCGAGCGGCGCGAGGGTAATGGTGTTAACTGTGGCTCCGGTTTGTTGAATGTCGGATAATGTCACCACCAAAGGGTGTATGGGACTGACTTCGTTATCTCGATACGCTCCAATTAACAAGAGATACTGCCGATCGCGATCGCTCGTCAAAAGTTGAATCAACTTTAATGACGCTGAGTCTGCCCATTGCAAGTCATCTAAGAAGATGACGAGGGGATGTTCTTTGGTTGTGAAGAGTTGAATGAAGTTCTCTAATAACCGATTGAAGCGATTTTGGGCAGCACTGCCCGAAAGTTCTGGTGCGGGTGGTTGCTCTCCGATAATCCGTTCTAGTTCGGGAATTACCTCAACTATTACCTGAGCATTCTCGCCCAACGCTGTCAGAATTTGAGTCTTCCACTGTTCAACTTTCGCATCTGTTTCGCTCAGCAATTGCTTCATTAAATCGCGAAAAGCTTGTACAAAAGCTGAGAATGGTTGGCTGCGTCCAAATTGGTCGAATTTGCCTTTGATGAAGTAGCCTCTCGCTGCGACAATCGGTTTGTGAACTTCGTTGACGACGGCGGTTTTGCCAATACCTGAGAAGCCAGCCACCAGCATCATTTCCGCACTTCCTGCACTCACGCGATCGAAGGCTGCCAGTAGGGAGAATACTTCGTTCTCTCTACCATATAATTTTTCGGGAATGATGAAGCGATCGCACAAATCTCGCTGCCCTAGTTTAAAAGAGGCGATTTCTCCAGTTTTTTGCCATTGGTACAAACAAGTTTCCAAATCAAACTTGAGTCCGATCGCACTTTGATACCTATCTTCAGCATTCTTCGCCATCAGTTTGCTAACAATTTCAGATAGCACCAATGGAACGTTATTGTTGAGGTGATGAACAGGGATAGGCTGCTTGGCAAGGTGACAGTGTACTAACTCTATCGGATCTTCGCTTTGGAAAGGCAACTGTCTCGTCAGCAGTTCGTAGAATGTGACTCCCAGAGAGTAGAAATCTGTGCGGTAATCAATGCCTCGGTTCATTCGCCCAGTTTGTTCGGGAGATATGTAAGGTAAAGTGCCTTCGAGGAGGTTGGGATTTTGAATTTCTTGGGTTTGGCGCGGCAACAGAGAAGCGATGCTGAAGTCAATCAACTTAACTTGTTTGCTGACAGGGTTAATTAAAATGTTCGCCGGTTTGAGGTCTTTATGGATGACGTGGTGGCGATAAAGTCCATCAAGCGAGTTGGCAATTTGAATTGCAATGGGAAGAAACTCGTTAATGGGCAAGCCTTCCAGAGGTTCCTTGCTGGCGAACACTAAACTAGCGAGGTAGCTATTTAAGGAAATTCCGCCAAAGTCTTCCATCACCAGAGCATAGTGGTTATGGTAAGTTTCCAGGCTGTATGCCTTGACAGTGCCGGGTATCTCTAAGTTTTTAGTAATGACAAACTGATTGCGGAAGTGAACCAATTCGTGGAAGCGCGGAAAGTCATTTCGCAGCAGTTTTATCACTACGGGCTGCTGATCGGAAGACCGACGGGCACGATAAACTAGAGTTCGATTGCCTGCGTATATTTGCTCGTTAATCTGATATCCTCGAAAAATATTTGTTATGCTAGCCATATCTACGTATTCCTACTGCTTCTGTCAAGCCTGAAGCTTTTTAGAGTTACTATCTACTATTTTCGCTCTATCGGCCGTGCTATTGATTAACTCTACTTAGTTTAATCTACTTTGTAGCTCAAATTATGAAAGCGCGATTTTCAAAACAAGACTTAATATTTTACGTAAGAGATATTGATACAGGAGTTGAGGCTAAGTAGAAAATGAAGGATTATAACGCTAATCCAATGACAGCCGTTCATTAAAGAGGAAGTTGATAATCTAATTAATAGGATAAAAAATAGGGTGAAAAATCCTTATCTAGCTAAGTTAATTAACGAGGCGTCTTGGTATTAGTTCAATGTCTGAATTAAATATTTAGATCAAGTATTTAATTCAGACACGGTTACGGTTAGAAATCCTGCATCAGCAAACCGCCTCAACGAATCAAGAATCAAGCGCGTCTGTAGACCTGAGAGTGTCAAAAACGTTTGTGGGTAAAAAAATACCAAATAGGCTTAGGGAGAACTGTCAACCTTTTTCGGCTAGGCATCTTAGTCTGGGTTCTGGACGATCGCTTATAAGACTTGCACCCCAACTCTGACTGTAATGGGTGAAATTTTATCAATTTTTTGATAAACTTGATGTTCGCGGCCCGAGAGTTGACTGCACAATAAGACAGGTTTCACCAGTTGTGAACCGCGCTGCTACATTGCACCTACCGACTGAGCGGGCAGGTGGCTTTTGTGTCTGCGGGCGCTGACGAAAGCAACTCAACAGCGCAGCAAGCAAAATTACGCTAAAGTTACTATCTACCTGAGCCCGCAAGGCTACCCTTCCGAACTCAGGAAAAACCCACACAAAAAACTAGATCGCCTGCAATGTATCTAGTTGCAGGGCGGCGATTTCCCAAAGAATCACAGCTTTTTAACAGCAAGGTATTCTAGGAGACATCTCCGAGGCGATGCGAGCGAGATAATTTGAAATCTGCCAACAGGGTTTTAGTGCTAAGTACAGGCAGCATCGACGTAAATTTTTATCCAATCAGCTTCCAATGTGCTGTCTTAAAGTTTACTAGGCTCCCACCGCTCGGCAGCCTTCTCTCTCCGAGCTATAAAAACACATCAACCACACAATCACGGAAATAACATTCAATCAACATGGGTAACACGATCGATCCAAACAGAAACGTGCATCAAACAGAGCGAGGAACTCCATTCGCCGGCCAAAGCTGGTTAGTGGAAGAAAGAGATGCCTGCGGTGTGGGGTTTATTGCCAACCAAAGCGGCGAAGCTACGCACTCGATTATTGAAAAAGCGCTGCCAGCTTTAACTTGTCTGGAACATCGCGGCGGTTGCAGCGCCGACCAAGATTCTGGCGACGGTGCAGGTTTAATGACCGCGATTCCTTGGGAATTGCTGGATACTTGGTTCGCCGAACAGGGAATTGTGCCTCCCGCGCGGGAAAACTGCGGCGTGGGAATGCTGTTTCTGTCTCAAGATAAATTTCAAGCGACTATAGCGCGGCAGGTGGTTGAGCAAGTTCTGACCGATCGCGGGCTGAAACTTGTGGGATGGCGCAAAGTTCCCATTGTACCGTCGGTTTTGGGCGAGCAAGCGCTAGAAAATCAACCTCAAATCGAACAAGTAATAGTCAGTTCACCGCACTTAGCCGGAGACGAACTCGACAAACATCTATTTTTGGCGCGCCGCACGATCGGACACGCGCTGTCAAATCGCCCCAACTTCACCCGCCAAGACTTTTATACTTGCTCTTTCTCCTGCCGCACGATCGTCTATAAAGGCATGGTGCGATCGGCCGTACTGGCAGAATTTTACCCAGACCTGAAAAATCCCGCTTATAAAAGCTCCTTTGCCGTTTATCATCGGCGCTTCAGCACCAACACGATGCCCCGCTGGCACTTAGCCCAGCCGATGCGCTTGCTGGGACACAACGGGGAAATTAACACGCTGTTGGGCAATATTACCTGGATGAGGGCGCGACAAGCGAATTTAGCTCACCCGAATTGGAGTCAAGCTGATATCGACACGTTTAACCCAATTGTCAATCCCGAAAGCAGCGATTCGGCAAACTTGGACAACGTGATGGAGTTGTTGGTACACTCCGGTCGCACCCCCCTGGAATCCCTGACAATTCTTGTGCCCGAAGCTTACAAAAATCAGCCGGATTTGGCTCCTTATCCCGAAATTGTCGATTTTTACGAATATTACAGCGGCATTCAAGAACCTTGGGACGGCCCCGCACTGCTGGTATTCAGCGACGGCAAACAAGTAGGTGCTACGCTCGATCGCAACGGTTTGCGGCCGGCCCGCTACTGCATTACTAAAGACGGTTTGGTAATTGTGGCCTCCGAAGCCGGAGTTGTCGATATTCCCGAAGCAGATATTGTCGAAAAAGGCCGTTTGGGACCAGGACAAATGATTGCAGTTGACCTGCAAACCCAGGAAATTCTCAAAAATTGGCAACTCAAGCAGCGGATTGCTAAGCGGCACCCCTACGGCGAATGGCTAAAACAAAACCGCGAAACCTTGGAACCGCAGCCTTTTGCCGAAACAGCAACCCTCGACTCGCAAACGCTGTTAGCAACCCAAACTGCTTTTGGTTATACAGCCGAAGATTTGGACATGGTAATCGTCGAGATGGCGAGTTCTGGGAAAGAACCGACTTTCTGCATGGGCGATGACGTTCCCTTGGCTGTGTTGTCAGAAAAGCCTCAGTTGCTGTACAACTATTTCAAACAGCGGTTCGCTCAAGTGACAAATCCGCCGATCGACCCCCTGCGCGAGGGGATGGTGATGTCGCTGACGATGAATGTGGGCCTGCGGGGCAATTTACTGCAAGCAGTGCCAGAAAATGCTAAGCGGCTGAAAATTGATTCGCCCGTACTCAACGACGCTGAACTGTCTTTCTTGAAAGAGCAAAAGTCTTTCCTAGCTACCGAACTGTCAACGCTTTACAAAATTGCTGCCGGGCCAGGAGGTTTGAAAACCGCAGTCGAGCAACTTTGTCAAAAGGCGGCTGCTTCGGTGCGCGAGGGTTCGAGAATTCTGATTTTGAGCGATCGACCATCGAAGGAAGAAGGAAGAAGGAAGAAGGAAGAAGGAAGAGGGGAGAAGGAAGAGGGAGATTTATCTAATGTGGGATTGAGTGCTGAATGTACTTATATTCCGCCATTCCTGGCAGTTGGCGCGGTTCACCACCACTTAATTAGCGTCGGCTTGCGGATGCAAACTTCGCTGGTTGTGGATACCGCCCAGTGCTGGAGCACTCACCACTTCGCTTGTTTGCTCGGTTACGGTGCAGTGGCTGTTTGCCCTTATTTGGCATTGGAAAGCGTGCGCGCTTGGTGGTCTGACAGCAAGACTCAAAATTTGATGCAGCACGGCAAAGTTCCCAATATTACAGTGACACAGGCTCAAGCTAGATACCGCACAGCGGTGGAAAACGGCTTGCTGAAGATTATGTCGAAAATGGGGATTTCGCTGCTGTCTAGCTATCAGGGGGCGCAAATCTTTGAGGCGATCGGCATTGGCGGTGATTTGCTCGATTTGGGCTTCAAAGGCACGGTTTCTCGGATCGGCGGTTTGAGTGTGGCGGAACTGGCTAACGAGGTAATGTCTTTCCACAGTCAGGCTTTCCCAGAATTGCACCTCAAAAAGCTGGAAAATTACGGCTTTGTGCAGTACCGGCGGGGTGGTGAATATCACAGGAACAGCCCGGAAATGGCTAAGGCTTTGCACAAGGCTGTGACTACTTTTAAGGCTCAGACTAACGGTAACGGTAACGGCGCCCAAGCAAAAACTTCCACCACGGTGGACAAAAATGGTGAAAGTGCCTACGACCATTACGAGGTTTACAAGCAACAGCTAGAAAATGGTCCGGTAACGGCTTTGCGGGATTTGCTGGATTTCCAGAGCGATCGCCCTTCCATTGCCATCGAAGACGTAGAATCTGTAGCAGATATTGTCAAACGCTTCGCCACCGGCGGTATGTCCCTCGGCGCTTTGTCCCCGGAAGCCCATGAAACGCTAGCCATTGCCATGAACCGCATCGGCGGCAAATCCAACTCCGGCGAAGGCGGCGAAGACCCGGTGCGCTACAAAGTGCTAAATGATGTGAGCGAGGCCGGTTTATCACAAACGCTACCTCACTTGAAAGGTTTGCAGAACGGCGATACAGCTTCTTCATCCATCAAACAGGTAGCTTCGGGACGCTTCGGGGTGACTCCTGAGTACCTGATGAACGCCGAACAAATCGAAATTAAAATCGCACAAGGTGCGAAACCAGGTGAAGGCGGTCAATTGCCGGGGGCGAAAGTGAGCGAGTACATTGCTTATTTGCGCCGATCGAAACCGGGTGTCACGCTGATTTCGCCTCCTCCTCACCACGATATTTATTCGATCGAGGATTTGGCGCAGTTGATTTTTGACTTGCACCAAATCAATCCGAAAGCAGGAGTTTCGGTGAAGTTGGTGTCGGAAGTCGGAATCGGGACTGTAGCCGCTGGTGTCGCCAAGGCAAATGCTGATGTGATTCAAATTTCCGGCCACGATGGCGG
The DNA here is from genome assembly GCF_036705265.1 of Microcoleus sp. B4-C2. Taxonomy (NCBI): domain Bacteria; kingdom Bacillati; phylum Cyanobacteriota; class Cyanophyceae; order Oscillatoriales; family Microcoleaceae; genus Microcoleus; species Microcoleus sp. B4-C2. Next base: position 1,563 of record NZ_JAUBUB010000108.1, on the reverse strand, counting down.
GACTGGTGCTTCGCCACTGAGTTCGATTAAGCACGCAGGTTCTCCGTGGGAACTCGGTTTGACAGAAGTTCACCGGGTGCTGATGGAAAATAAATTGCGCGATCGAGTTTTACTGCGCGTTGACGGTGGCTTTAAAAGCGGCTGGGACGTGATTGTAGGCGCTTTGATGGGCGGCGAAGAGTACGGGTTCGGCACGGTGGCAATGATTGCAGAAGGCTGCATTATGGCTCGGGTTTGCCACATGAATAGTTGTCCGGTGGGCGTGACAACTCAACAAGAACACTTGCGGAAACGGTTCCCCGGAACGCCGGAACACGTTGTTAATTTCTTCTATTTCGTAGCACAAGAAGTGCGGAGTTTGTTGGCGAAATTGGGTTATAAGTCGATCGCAGATATCATCGGCCGCGCGGATTTGCTGAAAATGCGCGAGGGGGTGCAACTAACTAAAACCCAAGCGATTAATTTGGATTGTTTGACCAAGTTACCGGATACTAAGAGCGATCGATCTTTCTTGGTGCACGGCGACGTACACACCAACGGGCCTGTGTTAGATGACGATTTGCTGGCGGATGCTGAGATTCAAAGTGCGATCGCCAATCACGGCACTGTTAGCAAGAGTGTAAAATTGGTGAATACTGATCGCACTGTAGGCGCACGTTTAGCAGGTGCGATCGCACAGCAACACGGCAACACCGGCTTTAGCGGTCAAATCACCCTCAATTTCACTGGTAGCGCCGGCCAAAGCTTCGGCGCATTCAATTTGCCGGGGATGACGCTGGTACTGTCAGGCCAAGCCAACGACTACGTTGGTAAAGGGATGCACGGCGGCGAAATCGCGATCGCACCGCCGGCTGGTGCGACTTATGATGCTTCCGAAAATGCGATCGTCGGTAACACTTGTTTGTACGGTGCGACGGGGGGAACTCTGTTGGCTGCGGGTAAAGCTGGCGAACGGTTTGCGGTGCGTAACTCAATGGCGAAAGCTGTGATTGAAGGTGCGGGCGATCACTGCTGCGAGTACATGACTGGCGGCGTGATTGTCGTGTTAGGAAAAGTCGGCCGCAACGTCGGGGCTGGAATGACTGGCGGCTTGGCTTATTTCCTCGATGAAGATGGGACTTTCCCGGCTCACGTCAACGGGGAGATTGTGAAGATGCAGCGGGTTTGTACGGCGGCTGGGGAGGCGCAATTGAAGGAGTTGATTGAGGCTCAGTGCGATCGAACTGGCAGCAAGAAAGCTGAGAAGATTTTGGCAAATTGGGCTGAATATTTGCCTAAGTTCTGGCAAGTTGTGCCGCCGAGTGAAGCGAATTCGCCGGAGGCTTCGGAACAAAAGATTGCTGTGGAAGTGTAATTTTCTAGCTGGTTGGTTGGTTAAATAGACATCTCCAATAATTATTGTGGAACAGGCATCTTGCCTGTTCAAGACTACGTTTTTTGGAGATGTCTAATAGATGAGGGGCGACGCGAGTTGCCCCTTTTTTAATTTAGGAATGAGAATTAAATAACTTCCACAAGTTTGTGGGATGGGCGTCCCGCCCGTCCTTTTTGGACGGGCGGGAC
>NZ_JAUBUB010000107.1:0-21276 GCF_036705265.1 Microcoleus sp. B4-C2 | reverse complement strand
ATTGCTGAAATCAGCATTTTATAGGATTCGTATGTCTATTTTCAGAATCCTATCAATAAGCGTTCAACACTTCTGCTGTTAACGCCCAACTTCCATCGGTATAGCGCGAGAATGTCGCTTCCCCCGGCCCCGAAAAGTTTTGCTCACTTATTGTACCAAGCATATTTGTTTTGACAATTAAATTTGATACCTGTAATGTAGCTACAGCAGTATTATCTGGATTTTCCCGAACTCCTGCTATCTCAATTGTTCCACTTCTGGAAGCTTTCCATTTATTAACTATTTTTTCGGCTTTTTTTGTAGAAAGTGACTTATCTTGTTTAATCAAGTCACAGCCCGTAGTTAAAGTAGACAAGACTCCTACACTACCAATGTAAGATAAGGTAATTAAACTGAATGTTAGCAAACTTTTACTTAACATGAAGCTTCCTGTTAGTCAATTAATGAGCGGGAAAATTTTACCGAGGCGGGGGTCTTTTACGACACTCAAGCAATACTGTTTTTGTTGATTACATTCCATATTATCAAATCCACATCTGTCTTAAGAATCAAAAAAGTAACATAAAAGTATTGCAAAAGTAGTATAAAAGTAATAACCCAAGAGGAATTACGCAACTGACAGAATTAGTAGGGTGCGTCTGTTGGGAAAACCCTAATTTTTCCTACTAAACTCAAGACTGACGCACCATACAAGCTAGTTAAAGTGTGACAATTGCGAGGACTGAACCCAAATCTAGAGACCAAGTGGTGGGACTGTTGCACTACAATATGGTATGAGGTAGAAATTTTAGCTATAAGGGGACTTTCACACATGACCGTTGACGAAGCCATAGAGATCGCAGAAACAGCCCTCAACTACGATCGCCTCAACAAGATTCAAGAGATAGTGTTTCGTCAATCCTGGGAAGGACAGTCTTATAAAGAAATTGCAGCCAGCACTGAATATGAATATGATTATATCAAAGACGCTGGTGCTAAACTATGGAAACTACTTTCAACAGCACTCGATGAAAAAGTTAAAAAAGATAATCTCAAATCAGTCTTAAAGCGATACTTACGGCGAACTCAAGTGAATCTACAGCGAAATCTGACAATAGAAGTTAATCTCAGCGGTGCTAATCTCAGCGGAGCAAACTTAAGTGGAGCTAGATTATTCGCAAATTTAAATGAAGCTGATTATGTTCAAACTGATTTAGATAAAACAATAAATGCTGATAGTGAAACTGAATTATCTGGCTCAGAAAACGAAATTAACTGGAACGGTTTTCGCCTTCACTCCGACGCACAAGTAAAAATTGCCGAAATACTCGATCGCACTTCCACCCTCTTCATCCCCAACTCCCAACTCCGACTCGCAACACCCGCAGGGAGACAAAACCAACAAGCTGACTTTCTGATATTCCACCAAAACAAGCTAGGGATACTGAAAATTGACAGCGAATCATCCCATCCAAACGCAACAGAAGATGAAATGTGCCAGCTTTTCATAGATTCTGGCATCAGTCTTGTCAAACATTACGATGCTAGCCGATGCAGCGAACAACCCGATCTAGTTGTGCAGGAGTTTTTGGAAATTTTGAGTCACGTACAAGCCTAATAAGGTGTTTTTTATTTAAACTGTGATATAAACCTTACCTTGGTTTTTGATATTTTCTCACTTCAACAATTAACAATCCTTCATTTCAGAGTCGATGTAATAAATAGTATAGCTCTTCAATTAATTTAAACATTCGGCGGAAATCTTTACACTAATTCACGGAATTAGTTTTGAATTATACCGTATTTAAAGGCACAACAGCTTATTTCACTTTCATTTAAATTTGTAGCAACGAGTCATCTGTTGTGAATTCCTTTTTCTCTTTCTTCCTCTGTGTCCTCTGCGTCCTCTGCGGTTACTTTCATAATTATAAATTTAACCGCAGATATACACAGATGAAGGCAGGTTGAGATTGTCTGTTAACGCATAAAACAAAGCCAAGCAATCTTCACCCCCTGCGATTGATTCCTACTAATTACCCATGATCAATTCTCCTTTCCCCTCAATCACTTCCCCGATCGCCCAAGCACCAATTCCCTGAGACTCAAACCATTTAACAGCCTGTTCTACTTCCCTCGAATCGAGCAACAGCACAAACCCAATCCCCATATTAAAAGTATTGAACATATCTGCTGGGGCAACTTGGCCCGCTTCAGCAATCCACTGGAAAATTGGCAAATTTGGCCAGCTATTGCTGTCAATTTTCACAGATTGATTAACTCCCAAACAGCGGGGCAAATTTTCCGGCAAACCGCCGCCCGTAATGTGAGCCATACCGTGAATTTCGAGACCGCTCTTAATTGCTTCGAGGACTGGTTTAACATAAATTTTAGTCGGAGTTAGCAGCACTTCTCCTAAACTTTTGCCACCTAACTTTTCGGGTTGCGAATGCCAGTCAAAACCCCGATCGCCCGCAATTTTTCTCACCAAACTAAAACCGTTGCTGTGCACGCCCGAACTAGCCAGCCCCACAGCCACATCTCCTACCTGCACCCGCGAACCGTCCAACAATTTGCTCTTTTCGACAATTCCCACACAAAACCCCGCCAAATCGTACTCACCCGCTTGGTAAAAACCGGGCATTTCTGCCGTTTCTCCTCCGAGTAAAGCACAGCCCGCTTGCTTGCAACCGTCAGCAATGCCGGCCACCACCGCAGCTAATTGTTCGGGATTTAGCTTTCCCGTGGCTAAATAATCGAGAAAAAAGAGGGGTTCGGCCCCGGATGTCAGCACGTCGTTGACGCACATCGCCACCAAGTCGATACCTACCGTGTCGTGCCGATCGAGATTGTGGGCCAATTTTAACTTAGTCCCAACGCCGTCAGTACCCGAAACCATAATCGGCTCTTTTAAGCCCTCCGGGACGCTGAAAAACCCGCTAAACCCGCCGAATCCGCCCAAAACTCCCGATCGGTGCGTGCTCTTAACCATACTCCCGATGCGCGAGACAAAAGCTCTGCCCGCCTCAACATCCACACCTGCTTCTCGATAATCCATAAGTCCGCCAAATCGATTTCTTCTAATTTTTAGTTTATTCCCATAACAGTTGACAAACAGCTTTTTTAAGACTAGCCATTCGGCAGCCCACAAAATACACTAAAGTTTTGTAAAGTTTTGTAAAGTTTTCCGTAATGGCTGAAACGGCTGTAAGCCTTGGAACTAAAGGATTTTATGATAGAGGGTTTTGAGAAGATTTGATGAAGATTTGGTGAAAATCGCGATCCCAGCGATCCCCAAGCACAAAAGTTTGTGGTAGTCTGTTGCAGTTCGTGAACAAAACACAAATTGCGAATCGAGTATGAGTTGTCAAGTGTCAGGGAAGTTTCCGCCAATTTTTTTGGGGCGGAAGCATTAAAGCAAAAACGCACCCGGATACTTTGCTTTGACTCACGGGGGAATGGCGAAGGGCAAGAGAGAAATCCTTGACGCCCGCCGCCAAATGGCCAATCCTCCAATCTCGGTTGGCAATGGCTATTCACAAAAATGGACGTATGAAGGAAAAATTTGTTGGTGGTCTACTCGCTGTCCTGTTAGTTCCTATGGTAGGAACGGCATCCTCTTGTCACGCACAAGCCACAGGTGCCGACAACCAAAACTCTCAGGTTTCCGAGCAAGTAATTGCCACCCAACCGTCCCGGCAGTTAAACGCTACTCGGGTCGAAGCGCAAAAAGTCGGACAGTATCAGTATCAAGCAAGAGCTGAAATTGCCCGAGACTCGATCGCCAAAATTCAGCCCCACGACTTAGGCGGGCGACAAGCAGCGACAGTCTACGTGCGAAACATTCCAGTCATCACCTTTCTGAACGCCAATCCGGAAACAAACACCCCTTTGGGAGAAACTGGCAACAGCCAAGTCGGTGCTAGCAGTCCGTCAAAAGTAGCGGGCGCAAGAGAAAATCCCAAAGTCGGAAACATTGCCAGCAACTCTAGCAACCAAGAACCCGATCCAGTTTGGCGGGCATCAAGCTTAGCAGCAAGACTCAATCAGCTAGCCCGCAACAACATCGATCCCAACAGCATTACCGTTAAGTGGGAAAAAGGCGATCGCTACATTATCCAGGCAAACGGCGAGGACTTGGTAAAGATCAACGCCGAAACCATCCTCCCCGACACCACCAGCAACTTTAGCCGAGACGCCCTGCAAGCAACCAATCGCCTCCGGCGACTTCTGGGCAACGCCCCACCCCTGGAAGAAGTCGCAGGCAAACCCCAACCAGAACGCTCCGTGCTGTCTCTGGGCCCAGTTCAAGTGCGGCTTAGCGGCTGGGCTTCCTGGTACGGCCCGGGATTTGACGGCAACCTCAGCGCCAGCGGCGAGCGTTTCAACCAAAATGATATGACCGCAGCCCACCCAAATTTGCCTTTTGGAACGAGAGTCATGGTGAGAAATCTCGACAACGGCCGCACTGTAGTCGTCCGCATTAATGACCGCGGCCCCTATGTGGGCGATCGGCTCATTGACTTGTCCGCCGGCGCCGCCAACGTGCTGGGAATGATCAGCAGTGGCGTGGCCAGAGTGGAAATCGAAGTGATCGAACCGCCGCAGCAAACAACTGGTGGACGCTGAAGGCTACTATCAGGCAGAATACAAAACTTATCCCAAGTGTAGAAGTCAGAAAGTAGAATAAAACTGACATCTTGTACCATTGTCAATACTTGTTTAGGAACAGGCAAGATGCCTGTTCCACAAGAAAACTCATTCTTTGTGGAACAGGCATCTTGCCTGTTCTTGAGAAGGGTGCAAGATGTGAGATAAAACTGACATCTTGCACCATTCTTTGTGGAACAGGCATCTTGCCTGTTCTTGAGGATGATGTAAGATTTCAACTCGAACAAATTCTGACAAATAAACTCTGCATTCTGCCGAATGCCTTCAGGAGATTCTACCGGTGCGCCTGTTTACTACCATTGCAGCACTTCGCTGCTACTTAAATTTACAAAAGTCTGCTGCACCTCATTTGACAGTCGGTTTGGTGCCGACGATGGGAGCTTTGCACGCAGGACATCTGAGCTTGATCCAGCGGGCAAGGCAAGAAAATGCGATCGCCCTGGTCAGCATTTTTGTCAACCCGCTGCAATTTGGGCCGACAGAAGATTTTCAAGATTATCCTCGGAATTTCGAGCAAGACCGGCTGTTGTGCGAACAAGCAGGGATTGATGCCATATTTGCTCCCTCAGCAACGGAAATGTTCGGCCATCAAGCAGTCGATTCCCTACGGGATAGCTTCGCTTCACCCACAGAAACAGAGCAAACCGCCCAAAAACAGATAGAGATTCACCTTTCATCCTTAACTCAAGTAGTGCCGCCACCGGCGATGACATCGGTTTTGTGCGGTAAAGCAAGGCCCGGTCATTTTCAAGGCGTCGCGGCAATTGTTACTAAACTTTTGAGTTTGGTGCAGCCGACAAAAGCTTATTTCGGTCAAAAAGACGCCCAGCAGCTAGCAATTATTCGGAAGCTGGTCTTGGATTTTAACTTGCCTGTAGAGATTGTCGCTTGTCCGATCGTCCGCGAAGAGTCGGGACTGGCAATGAGTTCTCGCAATCAGTATTTAACAGCAGACCAAAAACAGCAAGCCTCCGTACTCTACCGCGCGCTGCAACAAGCCTCGAAAACTTTTGCTTCAGGCGACCGCACCGCTGCCGCCGCACTCGCTGCCGCCCACGCAGCAGTCGCAGGAGAACCCGCAGTCAAGCTCGAATACGCCGAACTCGTCGATCCCGACACTTTGACGCCGTTGCAGGTTGTGGAAACAGCGGGACTTTTAGCCGTGGCCGCCAGAGTTGGCTCTACTCGTTTGATTGACAATATAATTCTCAGGAATCGTCGGCCCATTGTGGCGATCGACGGCCCGGCGGGAGCAGGCAAATCTACCGTAACTCGCCTTGCAGCAACAGCTTTGAACTTGTTTTATCTGGATACCGGTGCGATGTATCGGGCGCTGACTTGGCTGGCATTGAAAACAGACACGCCGATTTCCGACGAATGCGCGATCGCCGAATTAATCAGTTCCAGTTATTTAGAATACAACCTCGATCCCGCATCAAAGATGTTGAAGATTAACGGCGAAGACGTAACCGAGGCAATTCGCAGTTTGGAAGTGACATCCCGCGTCTCGGAAATGGCGGCAATTCCCGCCGTGCGGCAGTTTCTGCTGGAGGAACAGCGGCGCTGCGGCACAAAAGGCGGAATTATTGCAGAAGGCCGCGATATCGGCACTAACGTTTTTCCCGATGCGGAACTGAAGATTTTTTTGACGGCTTCGGTACAAGAGCGATCGCGCCGGCGGCTGTTAGAACTTAAAGATAGCGATCGGGCTAATATTAGCTTGGCCCAATTGGAACAAGACATCGCCTTGCGGGACGAAAAAGACAGCACCCGCGAGGTTGCACCTTTGCGTAAAGCGGCAGATGCTGTGGAAATTCAAACAGACAATCTGACTGTTGCTGAAGTTATCGATCGGATTGTCGGCTTGTACAAAGAGAGAACCGGCCCTAAAAGTTAATTTTAGGAGTGGCGGGCGGGCGATCGCCCTCATATCAAATGCGGTTAACCTCACATCTTGCACTATTCTCAAGAACAGGCAAGATGCCTGTTCCACAAAGACTAGATTTTCTTGTGGAACAGGCATCTTGCCTGTTCCTAAACAGCTTATTGACAATAGTGCCACATCTCAGGTTAAACCAATTTGCAGTGTCAGGTAGAGACGCGGGCCGATGCTGCCTGAGTCCCTAAGAATATCGTGCCATTAATCCGAGAGCGCCGTCCCCTGGCTGGGGAAAAAGTTCCAGCATCCCGTGTTTTCATGGGTTAGGGCATTTCTGGCGCACAAATCTTAAATTTTTTTATCCTGACGGACTTCCCCACGATCGGTTATTTCCAGTAGCATTTTTACTGACTGTCCAATTTAAGATTATCCTCTTAAGTGGATTAACTTGATATCAACATAAAATCTCAAATTAACTGTACAAGGTGTGAAGGAGACAATGACGTGACAAAATTGAAACTGCTGTGGAGGCGGCGAAAAACTTTAATAGTTGCTTTTATGGCAGCAACAGGAAGTTTTTTGCTGGGTGTGACATGGCCGATTAACTTGCGGGCCAATCAGCCCTTGCAACCGATTCAGGCGCAAGTCTTGGCCGTATCCCAGTCGCAAGAACAACCGCCGATGTCCAATATTAATAAGTTCTCCGAGGCGATCGCCCATCGAGTTGAATTTTCCCAAAATGCTCTAGCCCAAGTGCAAGCAATCCGATTTCAATCAGCCGTACCGGATCAGTTTCAAGGTACAACCCTTCGTCACGCGAAACTCGACTCCCAGCGCAAGGCGATCGCCCTGACATTTGACGACGGCCCCTGGCCGAAAACAACTACACAAATCCTAGATATTCTCAAGGAAAATAATATTAAGGCTACATTCTTCTGGGTAGGAAAATACCTAAAAAATTCTCCCGAAATAGGCCAACAGGTCGCAGCCGCCGGTCACGCGATCGGCAATCACACTTGGAACCATCAATACCTTCAGTATAACGAAGACGGTGCCGCTCGCGAGATCGATCGCACTTCATCCTTAATTCAGGACTTGACCGGCATCCAAACATCCATGTTCCGCCCGCCAGGAGGCATTTTAAACAATGGATTGACAGCTTATGCTCAAAAGAAAAATTATGCAGTTGTGATGTGGTCTGCTGATTCTTTTGATTGGCGCACCCTTACGGAATCTTTGATAGACAACGTGATGAGGCAGGCAAATTCCGGCGGCATTGTGCTGATGCACGACGGCGGCGGCAATCGAGCAAGAACTGTAAAAGCTTTGCCTGATATTATTGCTCGATTGAGAAATGAAGGGTACAGTTTCGTAACAGTTCCCGAGTTATTGCAGATGCAAGAACAAGACTTACAACAACAGGAAACAGCACAAAAGTAACAATTTGGAAAAGTGGGATTTTACACCATTTCCCCCTTTTTTTGTATGTCGATAGATTAATTTTTCAGAACTCTAGCGGAACGAAGAAGGAAGAAGTAGTAACTGCGGCCGATTACCAGCGACGTTCTTGACTGCTGAAATCATTGCATTTCCCTTCTTCCTTCTTCCCTCTTCCTTTTTCCTTCTTCCTGACATCCGTTACATCCGTTACAGAATCCGTTGCCGAACTTCCTTATTCCTTCTTCCTGACCGAAAGCATCCAGGATACAATCCCCCGGATTCATCCGTGGAGAAATAAAAAACCTGTATCCGATGAAACTTGCCCCCCGAATTTATCCGTGGGGTCAATGCTTCAATCGAAAATCGAAAATCGAAAATCGAAAATCGATTGACCTCCGTTATTCATGCCGGACGGTATTATCATGTTCGAGGGCAAGGTAATCTTCGGGGCTAAACCCAGACGGGATGGCAATCATAGCGTTAGAGGCAAAATTGATACCTTAACTGTAGCCATATTACCAATTTAGGCTTGAATCTAACGGCAAATCCTGCAACTGAGAATTCACCCAATTAGCTGCCGCCCAACCAGATCGCAAAGCACCCTCTATTTGACCTTCCCCGCACAAATCCCCCGCACAAACCAGCGGCAAATTCCCCCCAGCCGCCAAACAAGAAACAGGCAAAGGATTTCGACAAAAAGCATAGCGCCAGCGGTGAACCTGCAACCATTCCGGCTGTTTCAGCCAAGGGATTAAATATTCAGAAGTGCGATCGAGCAATTCCTGACCAACACTATCCAAATCAGCAGCTTCTAAATAGCGTTCTGCAAAATTTGCGCTGCTGTGAACCACAAACACCGGCTGCGACGGATCGAGCCGCTTGCTGCTGTCCCAGCCAATCCAAGCTAAATCAGCATTATCGGGAAAAGAAACAGATTTCCACTGCGGATTTAGATTACTTAAATCTTGCTGTTTTGTCGCAGGATAGCCAGCCATAACCGTAATGCAAGGGTCGTACTCCACAGAACGCAATTTGTCCAGAAAATCAGGCGACAAACCGATTTCCGCATCCAAAAACATTAAAGCTTGAGGTGCCGGAATTGCCACAACCACAGCCTTAGCAATCAATTCTTGAGGTATCTCTAAATTGCTGTCAGTGACTTCTAGGGAAAGACGCCACCTTTGGTTATCTGTAGTAGAAATAGCTTGTACGCGGCGGCCAAACCAAATCTCTAAATCCTGGGCCAGATACTTACCGATAGCATTCATACCCGCAGGTGCGACATAACAACAGCGAGGAATAGCAGAAAGTTTCCCCTGTCTGAATTCCCAGACAGTATCAGTCCAGAGTTTGAGGATGTGGCGATCGACCAAAACCTCAATTAACCCCTGCACCGCATCCCCCTGCGGTTCCAGATACCGCGCCCCGTGATCTGCCCTCGTACCCTGTACGCGGCGGGTAGCAACACGTCCCCCCGCCCCGCGAGATTTCTCAACAACAGCCACAGAATAACCAGCTTGACGCAACCGTTGAGCGCAACTCAGCCCCGCCATACCCGCACCAATCACCGCAACATCGAACATAATGGGACTTTCAGATACATTACTTACCGGACTTTTTCTAGGAAATAAGCCTTAAGATGATTTCTTAACTTTCAGTTAATTTGCGATAGCAACGAGCGGTGATTAAATGAGGATGAAAAACCTCCATAAAATTAGACTGAAGTTTAGTAAAAAATGTGTTCATCTCTTGCTTATCTTCTAAATGAAAAGGAAATTCTTGATTAAAACCTTTAAAGAAATACCAGTTAAGGATAATCTTCCCTGACGGAGCCAGCATTTTGTGAAAATCCATCAATTGCTGACTTGGCTTTAGTAAATGTTCCATTACATCAAAACAAATAATCGAATCGAAAACTTCCGTCGGCGATACTTCCAGACAACAGGAAATTTTCTCACTCAATCCTAACTTAGCAGCTCGGCTTTGAACAAAATTGCAATTTATGGGGTTAAGATCGCAATAGACTACTTGTTCTACTTGAGGACAAAGAGCTGCTGCAATAGCATGAGTGCCAATACCGCCGCCAAAATCTAAAACTCGACCGGCAGCCATATCTGATATTAATGTTAAAGTGCCTCCTATGTAATCCTGATTGGACATATGCCAAGCTCCGAGGTCAAATAGGTAAGCTTGGCCGACTCGATCGCGATAAAACTCGCTAGCTTTTTCCCAATCAAAATCCCGATGGCCTATTTCTTTTAGGGATTGTTGACCGACAGCGAGCTCTTGTTCAATTGTTTCTAAATCTAAATTTAAAAAATCCTGTAGATGCTGCTTGAGATTGAAAGTATCTTGCCAATATCCCTGCAAAAAAGACGGTGCGACAGAAGAAGACATCATTTACTTTGTTCTAAAAAAACCAAACTCATTATAGGATTAACTGACATTTTTGAACAGAACTACACTAAATTATTTTTCTTTTGTTTATAGCGAATAAAATAGTGGGCGTTCATGGCGACGGTTTGACTCCTCAAGCTGCGGGGTTGCAGACGTACCGAGGGGTTCCGGGTTGGCTGTTGGGCATCTAAATTGTATTTTTAGGAGCGGCGGGACACCAAACTTGACTGTAAAATTTAGATGCGCGTCCGCAGATCGATGTAGCTGCTGAGGTTATAGCTTCTAGCAGTCGGATCTTCTGTGCAAATCCTGCCGATCGTCCTGCGCCAGGTAGTAGAATAATGGACAGCACGAATCCATGATTAAGACCCGATAAAAAATGCCACTGTAGGTAAATCCTAAATCCCACGGGTTGTCAACCAGCAGCAATCTAAAATCTAAAATCTAAAATCTAAAATCTAAAATCGTATACGGGAGGGCAAAATTTTGGACGAACTCAGAGCAGCACTCGAATTAACAACAGAAGAAGAATTGCAGCAACTAACAGAACTTCTGTTCAGCCGCAAGTTTAACCCTTTAGATTACGTGCAAACCCCCGCACCGATAGATGTACAAAGTCGCGATCGCGAAGCATGGCTCGACGCCGTAGAACAGCGGTTTCGCTATCTTGCAGCCGACGGGTTGACGGTACTCAGAGGGCGAACCCAACAAGTAACTTACAGACAAGCACTAATTCAAGTTTGTCGCTATCTCAAAATCCCTTATCCCCGACAGTTGTCAACCACCGACTTAGAGGCAGAAGTATTTCTGCACTTAATGGGCCGCGCGTGGAAGCGTTTACCTGCAGACGAACAGCAAGCGCTGACACTGCGCGTACAGCGAGCGATCGTTGATTCTAAACTCTCAGAACCCCTGCCAATTACTGCTGAAAAAGACCCGCTGGGTTTACTGTTCAAAGGGGGCAGCGCTTTAGCTGTTAGTTCCATCTTAAAACCAATGCTGCTCAAACTAATGGCCAATCAATTTGCGCTGCATTTTGCCACCTATCAAATGGCAAAACAAGGAGTGCTTGCAGGCACTGCAACTGCAGCAACCCAGTTTCAAAATTATGTCGCAATTCAGGCGGCGCGGCGCGGTATGGCTGTGAGTGCCGCTCGTTACGGTGCGACGCGGAGCGTATTTTCGTTGGTAGGCCCGGTGATGTGGACTTGGTTTTTAGCGGATTTGGGTTGGCGATCGATTTCCACGAACTACGGCCGCATTATCCCGACCATTTTTGCCCTAGCTCAAATTCGATTAACGCGATCGGAATGCGTTTGGGAACTAGCTTAACGATGGTAGATTGTAGATTTTAGATTTGAGATTGGGAGTGTGGGTGAATATCAAAAATCGGTTGAAATTAGCGGCCAAACAGACAGCAGAAAATCTCAAGTCTCGCCTCCAAAAACATCCAGATCCCCGCCTGCAAATTCCTTGGAATTTCGCCCAAGTGGGGATGCTGATTTTTCCCTTAATTCCGATTTTGGGAGCTTTAGGTTTATTCCTGGGATTGGCCGGCACTTGCAAGCAAAAGTTCCGTGAAATTAGTCGCCGCCCGTTGAATCGAGGATTCGCAATTCTGAGCGCGCTGCTAGTCATCACAGCCGTTTTTGCCCACAACCGCATCGAGGCTTTTATAGGGTTGTACAATTTCTTGCCGTTCTTTATATTGTTTGCCATTTTCAGCAGTTTAATTAAAACTCTGCCTCAATTGCGGCAATTGTCTTGGGTGATTGTAATTAGTTCAATTCCCGTGATAATTTTAGGTCTGGGACAACAATTTTTAGGCTGGAGCGGCATCGATCAATTGCAGCCGGTTTTTGGCTGGGTACTCGAACCCCAAGGCAATCCCCCCGGCCGTATGGCTTCTGTATTTATGTACGCTAATATTTTAGCTTGCTATCTGACAATTGCTTTTATTTTAGCACTGGGACTGTGGATGGAAGAAGTCAGTTGTCAGTTGTCACCAATTACCAATTACCAATTACCAATTCCCAATTCCCAATTCCCAATTCCCAATTACCGATTCCTATTTTTAAGTTTTGCAGCGATTGGAAATGGTGTTGCTTTGATTTTTACTAATTCTCGCAATGCTTGGGGGCTGGCAGTTTTAGCCGTTTTGGCTTTTGCATTTTATGCGGGTTATAAAAAAATATTAGCTGCGGTTTTTAGTGTGGCTAGCACAGTTTTTTTGTCTGCCTTTGGCCCCGAACCATTACGGCAGTATTTGCGAAGAATTGTCCCTGCTTTCTTTTGGGCTAGACTCACCGACGAGATGTTCCCAAATCGGCCGACAGCTACTTTGAGAACTACTCAATGGCAATTTGCTTGGTCGATGACGCAGCAGCGTCCTTGGACTGGTTGGGGATTGCGAAATTTTACGCCTCTCTATCAAGCTCAGATGCAAGAATGGCTTGGTCATCCTCACAGTTTGATACTAATGTTGACTGCGGAAACGGGAATACCGGCAACGCTTTTGTTGTTTGGTTTAGTTGGCTGGGTTTTGGCTAGGGGTGTTTTGCTGCTGGCAAATTGGCCGCATTTTCCTGGGGATATTAAGCAGGAAAAAATAGACGCAGAGGAAACTGAGAAAAATTCTATTTTACACAGCACGAATCGGGTGAATTGTCAACAGGAAAATTCAGGCGATCGCCTAATTTTTTTCAGTTATTTATTAGCCTTCGCCGCCTGTACGCTTTTTAACACTGTAGATGTAACGCTGTTTGATTTCCGACTAAATACTACAAGCTGGTTGCTGTTAGCCGCAATTTGCGGAGTCAGCCAGAGGGAATAGGGCATCGGGAATAGGGCATTGGGCATCGCGCATCGCGCATTGGGCATCGCGCATCGCGCATAGGAGGCAGAGCCTGGAAGGTTATTGATAACAAATAACAAATAACAACTGCTAACAGTCAACAGTCAACAGTCAACTGCCAACTGCCAACTGCCAACTGACTTCCTTTATTCCACTGTCACCGACTTCGCCAAATTTCGTGGCTGATCCACATCCAAACCCCGACGGGCTGCAATGTGGTAAGCCAACAATTGCAGCGGAATCACTGTTACAATCGGTGACAACAATTCATCCACCAAAGGCACCGGCAAAATGTGGTCAAAAATATCGGCTTCCGCCACACCTTGCTTCGGCGTAACGCCAATTAAACGGGCGTCGCGGGCCTTCGCTTCCTGAGCGTTGGAAAGCACCTTTTCGTAGACGCTTCCTGGCATGGCGATCGCCACTACAGGCACTTTCGCATCCAAAAGGGCGATCGGGCCGTGTTTCATCTCTCCCGCCGGATATCCTTCGGCGTGAATGTAGCTAATTTCCTTCAGTTTCAGCGCCCCTTCCAAAGCAATCGGAAAGTTAATTCCCCGCCCCAAAAAGATAAAATCTTGGGTGTCTGTAAACTGGTGGGACAATTCCTCCACATACTGTTCTTGAATCTCCAAAAACTTCTCTATTTCCGCCGGCAACTGGCGCAAACCAGTAATAATTTCTGCCAATCTCTCAGTGCTGATTGTTTGCCGCTGGTGCGCCAAATCCAAAGCTAAGAAATAGAATGCCATCAACTGAGTGACAAAAGTTTTAGTCGCAGCAACGCCAATTTCTATACCAGCGTGGGTGTTGATCACGTGTGGCATCATGTGGGCGATCGAACTTTCGGTTCTGTTAGTAATGCCTAACATTCTCGCCCGGAATTTATCAGTAAAACCAGCGCGGCGCTGCTGTTCCATCCCCAAAGCAGCCAGCGTGTCCGCCGTTTCTCCCGACTGAGTTACCCCAATAGTTAAAGTATTTGCTGTCAGCGGTGCCGGTGCGTAGCGGTACTCAGAAGCGTACTGCACCGCAGTCGGAATATTAGCTAATTGTTCCAACAAATATTTGCCAATTAGCGAGGCGTGCCAGCTCGTTCCGCAGGCGAGAATTGAAATTTGTTCGACATCGGCGCAAAGTTCCTTGGGCAAGTTGAGATTGATGGGAGAGCGGGAATTTTCCGGCTGCCAATCGCTGTCTAAATAAGCCTCCAAACAAGCTCGGACTACGGCTGGCTGTTCATAAATCTCCTTGTGCATGAAGTGTTTGAAGCCTTGTTTTTCGACTAAAACCGGACTCCAACCAAGGATGCGCGGGCTTTTTTTCAGCCTTTCTCCTGCAAAGCTGTAAACTTCCACTCCCATCGAAGTTAGCCTTGCCAATTCGCCATTTTCCAAGGACAAAACAGTGCGGGTGTGAGATACTAAGGCCGGCGTGTCGGAAGCGCAGAAAAATTCACCAGCACCAAACCCAATCACCAAAGGAGCTTGCTGTCTGGCGACAATTATTTCCTCTGGAAAATCTGCACAGATAACGGCGATCGCAAAAGCTCCTTCTAATTTATTTACCGCCTTTAAAACCGTTTCCAAAAACGATAAATCAGCAATTTTTTCTGTTTTTTTATTTTTTTCTTCTTCTTTCTCCCTTCTTGCTTCTTTCAAAAATTCAGCTATTAAATGAGGAATAACTTCTGTATCGGTATCGGAGACAAATTTATGTCCCTTTGCTTTCAATTCTTCCCGCAACTCGCGATAATTTTCGACAATTCCATTTTGAACTACCGCAATTCGCCCGCTATTATCTAGGTGAGGGTGAGCGTTATATTCTTCTGGTTTGCCGTGAGTTGCCCAGCGGGTGTGTCCGATGCCGATGGGAGCCAGAGAGTCTATCTCTGCTAACTTTTCCCGGAGGTTGTGCAATTTGCCCTTTGCTCGGATGCAGGTAATTTCTCCTTCGGAGATGGTAGCGAGGCCCGCTGAATCGTAGCCCCGGTATTCTAGTTTCTCCAATCCTGCTAGCAAAATCTCGCTTGCTGCTTGCGTGCCGATATAGCCAACGATTCCGCACATTTAACGTACTACTCCTGCTTAGCGATCGCAATAAAACTCAAGTTTTATCATTTTTACCTTCTTCCGGCCCCGAATGCAGATTCCGCGACAAAAAAGAGGGGGCAATTTAATCGCCCCCTCTTTTGTGCCCGTAATTCGATCGGCGTGTCGATCGATATTTAGTAGGCTAGACCCATACTGCGAGTGGTTTCTGCTCCCAGGTAAACCCGGATGCTCAGAAAATCGGTGGGACAAGCAGTTTCGCACCGCTTGCAGCCTACACAGTCTTCGGTGCGGGGAGATGAGGCAATCTGAGCTGCTTTGCAGCCATCCCAGGGCACCATCTCCAAAACGTCAGTCGGACAAGCGCGGACGCATTGAGTGCAGCCGATGCAAGTATCGTAAATTTTGACTGAATGAGACATTGAATAAAGGCTCCCAACGAGTCACTAAAAATTTGCTGCCTCTGCGAGTGAACAGATTTGACGGCGAGGTGCCACCGCTATAGCCTGCACAGAGAATTAAAGGTTAGTCTACCGCAGTGCCTGGAAGCACTTCGCGAAAAAGCGACAAAACTTCACAGTTATTCACGCGGAGAGTCTTATCAAAGTAGGTTCCTACTGAGCACGTCTGTGGTTAGAGGGGAGTTATCAAGGACGGACTTCTTTACTACAAATCTGTGCAAATCGATCGACTAAAAGCCTAATTTTTCTAACACGGGCTTAGTTGAAACAATATGTCGATCGAGTCCTAGTTTTTTCGGTTCCACACCCAAAGCCAAAGCCACCAATTGCGGTAAATGCAGCACCGGCAAACCCAATTTGCGCCCGATTACTTTTTCCACCTCCGGCTGTCGCGAATCCAAATTCAAGTGACAAAGCGGACAAGGCGTTACCATACAATCAGCGCCATTGTCAAGAGCATCTTGAATATGTTTGCCGGCCATCTGAAAAGATTGGTTAGTGGCATAACTCGACAACGGCCAGCCGCAGCACTGCGTCCGCCCTCGATAGTAAACCGGAGTTGCCCCGATCGCCCGAAACACATTTTCCATCGATTCCGGTTGGTGCGGGTCATCGTAAAGCAGCTTATCCTGAGCTCGCAGCAGGTAGCACCCGTAAAAAGACGCGCACTTCAAACCCGAAAGCTTGCGGGTGACTCGCTTCTGCACCTCGTCGAGCCCGTAATCTGCAACGATCGCCCACAACAGATGTTTCACCTCGGTACTGCCTTGATAAGGCGAACAGCCTTGTTTTTCCAGTAAACCGTTGACTTTTTCTATGTAGTTGGGATCGGTTTTCTGAGATTCCTTGAGGCGATCGTCCACATGACCGATTACCCCTTGACAAGTGCTGCAATGCGTGAGTAAAGGCAGATTAAGTTGCTCGGCCAAAGCAATATTGCGAGCGTTGACAGTATCTTCGAGTAACTGCGAATCTTCCTTGAAAGTGCCAGAACCGCAGCAGGAAGCTTTCTTTAGTTCCACCAGTTCAATCCCCAACGCTTGAGTCAGTGCTTGGGTAGACAGGTAAAGTTCGCGGGCGGCCCCTTGGGCGACACAACCGGGAAAATAAGCATATTTGAGATTTGGGGATGGCATAATCGTTTCTGCAGGGGACACAAGGTTCGGGAAAAGAAACT
This sequence comes from Microcoleus sp. B4-C2, assembly GCF_036705265.1. Classification (NCBI taxonomy): domain Bacteria; kingdom Bacillati; phylum Cyanobacteriota; class Cyanophyceae; order Oscillatoriales; family Microcoleaceae; genus Microcoleus; species Microcoleus sp. B4-C2. The sequence continues at coordinate 4,370 of NZ_JAUBUB010000107.1, read as the reverse complement.
TGAGCGATCGAAGTCGGGAGGCTTCCTGCTTAGTTTTCCCTCTTTATAATTAACCTATCACCGCCTAGCTAAGAGCCAATTGTCAATCGATTTTAGATTTTAGATTTTAGATTTTAGATTGAACCATGGACCCCAGGGATAAATTCGGGGGCTTGTTTATCGGATACAACTTTTTTATTTCTCTATAAATAAACCCAGGGGCTTGTATCCTGGATGCTTTCGGTCAGCTTTTCTCAAGCATTTTGAGTTGATGACTGACGCACCATCGACCAAAAATCCGGTTCCTCAACGTTATCAGGTGGCTAAACGAGATAATTTATTTTGGGGTATTGGGTTTTTTTTGCCTGAGTCCTAGAGTTGCGATCGTCCGTGTCCCAATTGTCCCTGGCCCGTGTCACTTAGAAAAGCGGCCAGCCTTTGTCCTGCAGATCCCCCTTTCGGATAAGATTAGATACGCAGCAACCAATGAGGACACGATGTTATGAGCCAAGACGACATTTTTACTAGAGTCCAGAAAATTGTGAAAGAGCAACTGGAAGTCGAGCTGAGCGAAGTCAAGCCCGAAGCCAACTTTGCTAATGATTTAGGAGCAGATTCCTTAGATACAGTAGAGCTGGTAATGGCCTTGGAAGAAGAGTTTGATATTGAAATTCCCGACGAAGCAGCCGAAGGAATTACTACGGTTCAAGCTTGTGTAGATTACATCAGCAGCCAACTTGCAGCTCCAAAAGCATAAAATACCTGTCTTTTCCCCTAAGAGGAGAGAAGTTATAAAACTGGAAACTCCTCTTTTGTTCTGCGTTCTGGGTGTTTAATTTTTTGAAACTGAAATCATGACAAATTTAGAGCGTAAGCGCGTTGTTATCACGGGTCTCGGCGCGATTACACCGATCGGCAATACCTTGTCCGAATATTGGGACGGGTTGCTTGCCGGCAAGAATGGTATAGGCCCGATCACCTTATTCGACCCGTCGCGGCACGACTGCCGCTTTGCCGCAGAGGTGAAGGGTTACGACCCACACGACTATTTAGAGCGCAAGGAAGCAAAGCGGATGGATCGCTTTGCTCAATTTGGGGTGTCAGCGAGCAAACAAGCTCTTGCTGATGCGAAGTTGGAGATTAATGACCTGAACGCAGAACAGGTGGGTGTCATTCTTGGCACTGGCATTGGTGGCTTAAAGGTTTTGGAAGATCAGCAAGAGATTTATCTGAATCGCGGCCCCGATCGGTGCAGCCCGTTTATGATTCCCATGATGATTGCGAATATGGCCGCGGGCCTGACGGCGATTCAAACGGGTGCTAAGGGGCCAAACTCTTGCACGGTGACGGCCTGCGCTGCCGGGTCAAATGCCGTGGGCGATGCGTTTCGCTTAGTTCAGGCGGGTTACGCCCAAGCCATGATTTGCGGCGGTACAGAAGCTGCGGTGACACCTTTGTGCGTGGCGGGTTTTGCTGCGGCGAGGGCGCTTTCGACTCGCAATGATGACCCGACTCATGCTTGCCGTCCATTCGATCGCGATCGTGATGGTTTTGTCGTCGGCGAAGGTGCTGGCATTCTGATTCTAGAAGAAATGGAACACGCTCTGGCGCGTGGCGCGAAGATTTACGCAGAAATCGTCGGCTACGGTTTAACTTGCGATGCGTATCACATGACTTCTCCGGTACCGGGGGGGGAAGGTGCGTCGCGGGCAATGGCTTTAGCGCTCAAGGATGGGGGTTTGACGCCGGATATGGTGAGCTATATCAACGCTCACGGCACGAGCACGCTTCCCAACGATTCTACTGAAACAAAAGCGATTAAGCAGACTTTGGGAGACCACGCTTACAAAGTAGCAATTAGTTCTACCAAGTCGATGACCGGCCATCTTTTGGGCGGTTCTGGGGGCATTGAGGCGGTGGCGACGGTAATGTCGATCGCCAATGACAAAATCGCGCCGACAATTAATCTGGAAAATCCCGATCCTGAGTGCGATTTGGACTATGTTCCTCATACAAGCCGCGATCTAAAAGTTGATGTGGCGCTGTCGAATTCCTTTGGATTTGGCGGCCACAACGTGACTCTGGCATTCAAGAAGTTTGTTCAGTAACAGCTAATCCAAAATCGAGAGTTAAAAGGTAAAAAATTAATTTTTTACCTTTGTAGGGTAGGCATCTTGCCTGCCCTAACTTTCTGAAGTATAACCGGAGCGATCGTATGAATCAACCAATTATTCGATTTTTGACAACAAAGAATTATAAAAATCTGCACTTAGATCCATCTGTAAATTTAAACAACCTTAATATATTTATCGGCTCAAACGGTTCAGGCAAAAGCAATTTCATCAGTTGTTTAAAATTTTTAAAAGATTGCCTAATAGCTATTCCTGACGCAAATCGGGACGTGAGTAGTTTTGAGGATGCTGTTTCTAAAATTGGTGGTGGTAGAATTTTAGATGTCAATGTTGAAAGTCCAGCAAAGGTCAGTATAGCTTGCTGTTTTTCGCAAATTAACCACACTGGTAATCTTCAAAAAGACAGCGCAATTCTTGATTTCAAACTTTATACCGATAGACAAAAAGTAAGGGCGAGCATCTCTGAAGAATATCTATATGGCGGAGAAGATTTGCAGGAAACTTCCAGCAGGCAACCTTTCTATTACTATAAATTGCATAACAGAGAATTAGGGCAAGGAGTTTTATCTGTTTACAAGTCTCTCGGTCAAGAGCCAACTCAGTTTGAACCTTTAGATAACATTCCTACCAATTCTTTTGGTTTGTTGACAATTCCGACACTGCTTGAAAATAGTCTATTACCACCAGAAACTACACCTATTTACAAAATTAGAAGAGAATTAATTGAATTTATTTCAAAATGGCAATTTTATAATGCCAATAACATGAATTTGAATTCAATTAGAACCGCCGAACCTAAAATAGGTGGCAGTGATATTTACTTATCTGCATCGGGAGATAATCTGCCTTTAGTATTGTACAATTTAAACCAAAAATCTATCAATTTTGAAGATAGCATTAACGAGGCAATGAAGTCCATCCTGCCAAAAACTCGTCGCCTTAGAGCTTTACCTTCGGGTCGCCTATCTCTCACTGTAGAATGGTATTTTGAAGGTATTGATGATGAAGCATTCTACCTAAATGAAATGTCGGATGGAACTGTCAGGATGCTTTGTTGGGCAACTATATTACATTCTCCACTTCTTCCTTCTTTGATAGTCATTGATGAACCTGAATTAGGATTGCACGTCTCGTGGATGCCAATTTTAGCTGAGTGGATTAAAAAAGCTGCCACCAGAACTCAGATAATTATTACCACGCATAGTCCCGACCTTTTAGATCACTTTACCGATCGTTTAGAGAATGTTCTTTGTTTTTATCCCGAAAACAGAACGTATTTCTCAGTCAAATCTCTTTCAAAAGAACTGCTGAAGCCAAAACTTGAAGAGGGATGGCAATTGGGCGACTTATACCGTGTTGGCGATCCAAGTATTGGAGGATGGCCGTGGTAGTGTGGGTTTTCTCTGGTGGCGGTGAGGCTGAGGTTAGAGGATTCTTTCCTTTTTTAGAAAAAACTTTTCCGGGCTGTAGATTTGAACGAAAAACACCAGTTCGCCAAAAACCCGGCCCTAAAGCTAATAAAGCAGGTAGTTATGGAAGAACAGGTCAAAGCTTAATCGAGCAAATAAAGCAAGAATTACCGATCGCCTTAAAAGCGGAAGCAAATAATTGCGACTTGATTTTAGTTTTTGACGATTTGGATTGCCGCGATTCTCAGACACAAAAATCAAAAATATTGGCAGAGTTATCAAAAATACCCGAATGTGCTGACATCGAAAAATTTGTTGGGTTTGCCGCGCCGGAAATCGAAGCTTGGATTATTGCTGATTGGAATAATTCAATAGCTAAACATTCAGATTTTCGTCGAGGCAAAAGACATGAACGGATGCGTTGGTGGCTAAGTACACAAAGAAAAGTTTCTTTTGAGAATCCAGAAGCATTTAGTGAATACGATGCTGAAAAAGATTGCTGTCGAGAAAAACTATCAAAATATTTAATTGAGTCCAGTGTTCAAGATGAACTCGATCGCGATAAAGCACGCTTTTCTAAAGGAAATCATACTCCTTTGCTATTGATGGAAATCGATCCAAATGAAGTCCAGAAAAAATGTCCCTTATTTCGCGAACTCTATAACTATCTCAATAATTTTTGTCGTTGTCCATAAAGGGTCAGATAAAAATTTATTGAGGTAAACTGTAAGCCAACTTTTGCCAAGCATTAGTAGTGTTAAATTAGATTTTCTCCAAACAAAAAGCGCCCCTATTTCTAGGAGCGCTTTTTGTCAATCAAAAGCTAAAACTTAGCCATTGATAGAAGGAG
>NZ_JAUBUB010000106.1:0-21779 GCF_036705265.1 Microcoleus sp. B4-C2 | reverse complement strand
CTGAGTCTTTTGGGTTTGAGCTAGTTGCTAAAACTCCACAGTTAGATTGAGTTTCTTAGGAGGACTTTCGCTATGAGCCAGGGGTTTTAACCCCTGGCGGACTGACGGACTGACGGACTAACGGGCTAATAGTAGAACTGGCAAATATCTGTTAAAATTTACCTCACCGCAGATAGCAAAAATCCTGTTTATTTGATAAACTAGATTCTCCAAACCAACCGCTATCTGCGGCTCTTTCATGTCCACATAATAACACCCAACTCCAAAAAGAATAACCATTACAGAATTGCCATGCCCTTAACTAATCCAACAAAAGAAATACAAATGACCCTTCCCGAATTCAACAATGAAAAACTGCTGCGCCAAGCACTAACCCATCGTTCCTACGTCAACGAAAACCCCACATTCCGCGAAGAAGACAACGAACGCTTAGAATTTCTCGGCGATGCTTTGCTGACTTTTCTCAGCGGCGAATATCTCTATCAGCGTCATCCAGAAATGGGAGAAGACCAACTGACTCGCCGACGTTCTGCATTAGTAGATGAAAAACAATTAGCCAGATTTGCTACTGAAATAGGTTTAGACTTAAAAATGCGGCTCGGAAAAGGAGCTTATCGAGAAGGTGGGATTACTAATCCAAATTTGCTCAGCAGCACTTTTGAAGCATTTATTGGCGCTTACTATCTGGACACGCAAGACATGGACAAAGTTCGCAACTTTGTTCAACAAATGTTTGATTCTGTTCCCGAAAATGTTGTGGAAACTCGATCGACTGTAGACTCGAAAAATCGCTTTCAAGAATGGGTACAATCCAACGGTGACACGACTCCCCCCAAATATGTGACAGTCCAAGCAGGAGGCACACCCCACAAGCCGGAATTTATCGCTAAAGTTTATGTTGCAGAGAAACTCTATGGAGAAGGTAAAGGCAAAAGCAAAAAAGATGCTGAGAAAAATGCGGCTGAAGATGCGCTAGCAAAGCTGAAAAAACGCGGACTGATCTAAACTTGAAAACATCGGTAAAAACTACTAGCTTTTTTGTGCGCTTCCGGCGTTGGCCCAGCCCTCGAAGACGATCGCCCGAATTGATGGCCAGAGCACACAATGGGCTATAATCAGGACTTGTGCAAGTGTTACCGCCGTCGATCGAGGGTTGCAATGGCAGAAATTCGTTGACGAGTACCCCAGTGTCGATCGTAATTTTGGGAAATATCAGAGCAATTCATGTCTACTCACAACCCGACTACCCTAACTGTTGAAGAAGCACAGCAAATCCTCAAAGATTTCACTTGTCTGGATATGCAATCTGTAGCATCGCCGCTGGAAAAAAAGGCACTCCGTCAAGCGATTTTGCTGGTAGCAAGTTTGTCGGATTATCAAATGTTGGGAGTGTGCGCTTCTTCGACGGATGAGGGGTTTTTAGCTTTAGAAGCTTATTTGAAAGCTTTGGGATATCAAGCTGTTTTAGATCCCAATGCTGTCTCGACCTTTGCTGGTTCGGTTTATATTAAGTTCAATACTTTGAAGGGGTCGTATTATGTTGACGGCTATCCCGGAACTTACCGGGGCGTTTTGATTTCTTGTCAATCTTCCTCAGAAGATGGAGTTAGTGGAACTTACGGTCATTTACCTCTCGATTTATTTGATTAATTTCTCAGTAGTCAGTAGTCAGTAGTCAGTAGTCATTAGTCAGTAGCAGTAGTCAGTAGTCAGTAGTCAGTCGATCGATTAAATTGAATCAAAAACCCACTGAAAGCATCCAGGATACAAGCCCCCGAATTTATCCGTGGCGTCAATGCTTCAATCTAAAATCTAAAATCTAAAATCTAAAATCGATTGACTGATGCACCTTACTAAGCTGTAGGGTGCGTCAGCCCGCCCTTCGATTCAGTTGAATCAAACAGCGACTGACGCACCTTACGAAGATTAACCCTTACCCACGATCAATTCTGCCTCTGGTGCCGGTGCGGTTTCTTCCGGGGGCAGTCCCAAAATATCGCTGTACAAGTTGACGTATTTCCGGGCCGAAATATCCCAGCTAAAATCTTCTCTCATGCCGCGCTGTTGCAGTTCTCTCCACTTATCTTTGTAGCGGAAACCTTCCCAAGTTCTGATCATGCAGGTGAACAAGTCGAGGGGCTCGTAGCGATCGAAACAGTAACCGGTACCGGTATTGTCGATCGGGTTGTTGTGGGAAACGGTATCGACTAAACCGCCGGTGCGGCGAACCATTGGCACGCACCCGTAGCGGAGGGCGAGCATTTGGCTAATGCCGCAGGGCTCGAAACGGCTGGGCATCAGGAAGCTGTCGCAGCCTGCGTAAACGCGCCGGGAGAGGGCCTCGTTGTAAAGTAGTTGGGTGGACATCCTACCGGGATAGCGGGCTGTCATTTGCCAGAGTTGGGTTTCGTAGTAGCGATCGCCCGTTCCGAGTACAATAAATTGAGCGTCGGTATAGGCCATGAACAGATCGAGCATTTGAATTATCAAATCCAATCCCTTCTGTTCTACCAGCCTTGTCACCATGCCGATCAAAAAGGCATTTTTATTCACTTCCAAACCGACTTCTTCTTGCAGCGCAATTTTATTAGCGGGGCGCTTTTCAATAGTATCAACACTAAATTGTTGATGGAGGTACTTGTCAGTTGCTGGGTTGTAAGATTCTGTATCAATTCCGTTCAAAATGCCCGATACTTTACCGCCGATGTAAGACAGCAAACCTTCCAAAGTTTCCCCATAAGCTGGGGTTTTGATTTGCTCGGCGTAAGTCGGCGAAACTGTATTTACTCGATCGGCAAACTGTACTGCGGCCGCCATTGTATTGTGACCTTGCATATACCAAGGACACCAAGTCATCTGCTCCAAACGCCAGCGCCACGGCCCTTGATAAGCTAAATTGTGAATAGTAAAAACCGTGCTGATATCGGGATCTTGGCTCATCCAAACAGGTATCATCCCCGTATGCCAGTCGTGACAGTGGATAATTTGGGGCTTCCAATGATTCCAGGCAAATTCAGCCGCAGCATTGGCAAAGAAAGTGAACCTCCAATCTTCATCTACACCGCCGTAAACGCGGCGCGGTAAGAAAGATGGATGTTGTAATAAGTATAAAGGTACATCGGTTCCCGGCAAAACAGTTTCAAACACCGAGAAGCTTTGGAACATGGCAGATCCATCCCAAACAGGTTTTTTGGGAACGTCCATTTTGTCGGGGACGAAACCGTAGTAGGGCATGAAGATGCGGACATCGTGGCCCATGCGCCGCAGAAATTTCGGCAAAGCGCCGACGACATCGCCCATACCGCCCACTTTGGCGAGGGGTGATGCTTCGGCGGATACAAATAAAATACGCATTATTTTTTTGTGTTCCTTGAGATTGTTAGTCTAGATTAAGTTTAAATGGCGAGCGGCACAATATTAACGCGCCTGCCAAAAACAAGTTTGACACTCCCCGGTCTAAAGACGCGGGGATTCTTAAGGACAAGCTTTGGGGGATGAATCCCGCCAAAGTTTAATTCTTAAAGGGTTCGTCAGCAGCCCACTACCCACTCGCTTAATAATTAAGTCTGTGGCTACTTTTGATTTCCGAATGATGTTCCCTGCACCGTTAGTATCTGCATTGATCAATAATCCAGTGCTAGAACGGTACAATCCTCTTTTGATTCTTTTGCCCGATGGCTGCCAATTGTCGGGTTTTTCACCGACTTTCACTGGCAGAAAATCTCGGTCTAAAAAACTCGATTTTGATGTGTAAGATTCATCTTGATCTACAAATCGCCATCCCATTAAGTCGCATTCTTGCTGCAATCTTTCCTTGACTTTAGCGGTAGGAATTTGAACAAAACTCTGATTGGTCTTACCTCCCATATTAACTTCTTGCTTTTGTCCTTTATTCCAGCCAAAAACTATGACGTTAATTTGGTTATTTTTGCAATAATTTACGATAGTGCTGACTGCTTTATTAACCGCATCTCTCATTCTGCGGGCGCGAGTTTCCGATAACTGTTGCAGTCTTTTTGACGAAAAGCCTTGAGGTAATTTATGTCGGGCGTGTTCAGATTGAAGAAAAGCTTTTCGTTTGTTAAACCATTGATTCCAAGACTTCAACTTATGACCATCAATAATGAAAGGGTTGGCATTGCTAGAGACACAGGTTAACCAATTGTTGATGCCATGATCGATGCCCAAAACTCCTGTTACTTCGAGACTGCACAGGCGAGCCTGTTCAGTTAGACTTTCGTGGACATACTCAATCCAGACCTGACCGTTTCTAGGGATCAGCCTAAGTTCTTTGAGCTGGCAATCTTTTAACCTTTCTGGCAATGGAACCCAGAGAGCATCTGTCCCAAAGTGTCCTTTCCCTTTGGTTCCCAGAGGTAGCCTCACTCGATTGCCAACTATTTTTAAGGCTTGCCCTGGATAGGAGACTTGGTACATAGCGCCTTTTGCTCTATATTTAGGCAGCCTCGGTTTTTGATTAATCTCTCCTTTTTTGGCTAACCTTTCCAAGGCTCGAAAAGAGCTAAAAGATTCGGCAACAGATTTAAGGGATTGTTGAGCTACCTGAGAATAGAGTAAACCGTAATTCTCGTTGGCTTTAGTGATTTTGTACAACTCAAGATATTTGACAGCACTTTTATCCTTAAAGTATCGTTGGCGACTTTCGTAAGTGCCAACATTAAACAGATTGTTCGACCATCTCAGTAGTTGCTCAACAATGGTTTTGTGGAGTCCCTTTAAATGCCAAATATCTTTTTGTACTGCATACATTTGATTTCACCTCCTTTGATTTATTTTACCGCATCTGGCAATCTTGATAGTAGGCAGGATAAATCCTGCAACGCCCTTTCATCCCTGGGCTAAAGCCACAGGGTTTTCAGGGTATTCTTTATAAATCTGAGTTGCTGTAGCGATCGCAGTTTACTCAAGAATGCGATCGCCATTTTTCCATCCGCGTTTATCGGCGGCGCTGTGCGGTGAAAAAAAGAGCGATCGATTTTATGATAAATATTGAATAAAATCTGTAGGGGCGGGTTCACCAAAATATTTGCCACCCACCGATAATCTTGATAAACCCGCCCCCACCCAACCAATAACCCCGATCGACCATTTCCCCCACCGTTAAATACAATTAATTTTTAATTTCTGGGTGGGGTAGGGGCGGGTTTTTATCATTTGTCTGTGGTGTCAAATATCTAGGCGAACCCGCCCCTACATTGGTGGTTAAATGTGGGATAAAATCTACCGACAGCTACCGACTAATTCTGAGAATTGTCCTCAATAGTCTCCTCAAATCCCGCTAGAAAATCATCCAAAGCTTCAGAGGCGATCGCCAAATTAATACTGTCGGCATCTTCCAATCCCCACGTATTCACACCAACCACTTGACCAGCCATATTAATCAACGGGCCGCCGGAATTTCCCGGATTAATCGCCGCATCAGTTTGCAACACCTTCACTTCAGCAAAATCATCTTCTTCATCGTCGCCTTCTTCATATTCCTCTGGTTCGCGAATTGCACTCACAATACCTTGAGTTACAGTTGAAGCAAACTGCCCCAAAGGATTGCCCACAGCAATTACTCTATCTCCCACTTTCACATCCAAAGACAACTCTAGGGGAGGATATTCTTGGGGAGAGTCCACTTGTTCCCCTGTGTTCGGGTCGAAGGTAAAATCGCTAATTAAGAGTAATGCTAAATCTTCTTCAGCATTACCAGTAAACACCACCTCTGCCAATCTCAATTTTCCGTCATGAGTTTCCACTAAAACCTGTTCGATTTCATCTTCTTCATAGAAGTAATCTTCATCGGCAATATCTTCTACAACGTGATAGTTCGTGACAATTATGTCCGGCGATACAAAGAACCCGCTTCCTGAAGAAATCTCTTCTTCGGTATCCCAATCCATGACGTAAATTGAAACTAAGGACGGCAAGACTTGCTCGACTACATCCGAAAAACTTCCGGCTTGAGTTTTGAACTCTTTCAATTGCTTCTGCAAAGCTTGTTGGTCTGCTTGCATTTTGCTATAGAGTTGCTGAACCTTTTTCACTTCCAGCTTTAATTGAGTTTCTCTAGCGCTCATAGTGGGCTTTTACCTGAAATAAATTGCTGATTAATTTTGGATGTTTGATTGTAGATTTTGGATGGAGAGGTTAAGAACTCTAGGACTTACGAAAAAAAACCGGTTTTTACCATAAATCTTGGGCTATACAGCGAGACTTACATCAGAAACCGGGTTGCTCAACACTCGTGCGGAGCGTCCTAAATTAGTCAGATATTTTTGAAATCTATCCCGCAAGCCCTACCTAAAATCCCATCAAAAATCTACAATCAGACTGCTACTCTACCTGTTTTGCCAAAGCAAACCGCCTGTTATTTTTATTTTACAAAAGGCGATATATCGCGTCTAAAAGCATTGACAAAGAGATGCGGATCGGTCTTAGGAACCACGTTGAACTTCGACAAATATTTCCTCCAAAATTGCACTAGCACCCTGTTGGCGCAGGCGGTGAGCGAGGTCAATTCCCAGCATTTCAGCAGTCTCGGCAGCGCCGGAAACACTATCTTTGACGAATCGCTGGCCGTCGAGACTCGATACCATTCCGGTTAAGGTTAATTGACCGTTTTCTATTTTAGTATTGACGCCGATCGGCACTTGACAGCCGCCTTCTAATTCCCGCAGAAATGCGCGTTCAGCATAACATCTTTGGGCGGTTTCCGAGTGTTCGAGAGCTTTAATCAGTGCCATGATTTCTGTGTCTCCGGCGCGGCATTCGATGCCCAAAGCACCTTGTCCGACGGCGTGAAGGGAGATTTCAGCAGGGATAATTTGGTGGATGCGATCGCCCATTCCCAATCTTTCGAGGCCGGCAACTGCTAAAATAATCGCGTCGTAACCGCCCTCATCTAATTTAGCGAGTCGAGTATTGAGATTGCCGCGAATATCTTTAAATTCAAAATGAGGGAAATGGTGCCGCAGTTGAGCTAGTCGCCGCAGGGAAGAAGTACCGATTACAGAACCTTCTGGGAGGGTGTCGAGTTGCTTGTCTTTGTGCTTGGAGTGAACTACCAGGGCGTCAGCGGGATTTTCCCGTTCGGTGACGCATCCTAAAATTAAACCTTCGGGTAAATTGGTAGGCAAATCTTTGAGGGAATGAACGGCAAAGTCCGTTTCATTGTTAATCATTCCCGTTTCTAATTCTTTGGTGAAAAGTCCTTTATCGCCAATTTTAGCGAGGGCGACATCAAGAATTATGTCCCCTTGGGTGGACATGGTGTGGACTTCAAAAGTATGTTGCGGGAAGTGTTTCTGTAGCTGTTCTTGCACCCAGTGGGTTTGCACGAGAGCGAGTTGGCTTTTGCGGGAACCGATGCGAACGGTTCGGGAAGGGGCAGATGTGGTTGGGGACATAAGATCGATCGGAGGATAGCTTGAAATCAGCCAATATATTCACCTGATCTAGCGTACCGCAGGTGGGGACTTTAATTGCTGGTTGGGATAATTCGGGCGATAAAATAGAAATACCAGATTTTGGTCGCCTGTTTGAAAAAAGAATGCAACGGTAGGCAAGCTCCAAACCTTTACATAATAAGCCATTGCCAATCTAAAATCTAAAATCTAAAATCTAAAATCGTATGACCGTCAGTAGCAGTGAGTCTTGATGATGTTTCCCATCCAGCATTGGGCGTCGCTGGCATGGGGGCGATCGACATTCCGAAGCAAAGGCTGCGGGCGATGTACGATTTACCTAGGGTCAAGCCGGATAAACCTGGTTGGCATGAGGAGTTAGCTCAGCAGCAGCTCGAAAGAATTAGCTCAAAGGTTGCGAGATTTGGGGATAGAAATGTAGTTGCGAGGGGAAAAGGGCGATCGAAGTTGCGATCGTACTTATAAAGCCACCAAATAGCTTAGCATCAAAAGTGAATTTGTCAAATTACTAAAATCCTAAAACTATGAAAAGTGCTCTTGACGTAGCTCGTTACTTTTTATGTCGTGTCGATCGAGAAGCAGGCGATACCATTTCTGGGCTGAAACTGCAAAAGCTCGTGTATTATGCACAAGCTTGGAGTTTAGTCTTTAGAAGCCAGCCGCTATTTGATCAAGATATTGAAGCTTGGGTTTCCGGCCCCATTGTCCGCGATGTTTGGGATGAGTACAAAGCTTACAAATATAGCGATATTCCCGCTCCCGATAATTTTGAAGAAGAATTTGATGAAGATGAAATCGAGGTTCTCGAAGAAGTTTGGAATGCTTATGGAGAATTAAGTGCTAAACATCTTGCAGAATTGACCCAATCAGAGACACCTTGGCTCAACGCTCGCCAGGGATTAGAACCTGCCGAAACATCAACTAAAATCATCTCCCGCGAGGATATGAAATCCTGCTATGCACCTTTGGTGGAGGCGTAAGTGGGGAAAAAAAGTCAAATACCCAAGCCATCTCAAAAAAAGCAAGCAAGCAGAATTCCAGAGCAAGCAACTCAGTTAAATCGACCAAGCAGTACAGATGATGAGCATCCTAGCTTCAGATTTACCTATGCAGATAAAAATCGTTGGCTTTTGTCTGACTGGACATCATCAGAAATCAATGACCTAATTGAAGGACTAAAGAAAATTGAGAAATATACTTGGGGTCAAATCAAAGGTCACGGATCAAAAAAACGAGGTGAATCAGTGGGAACTGGTTATAAGTTGATTAACATTCATCCGACTTTGCCGGACAATATGCCTGAAGATGAGAGGTTATCCGAAATGCGAATTGATGAGAAAAAACGGATATTTGGGTTTCGCGTTCAATCTGTTTACTACATCATTTGGTTTGACCGCGACCATTCAGTTTGTCCAGAATAAAGTTTATGAGGAGTGAAAAGGTCGATTCCCTACCATGCCGGAACGCACGCGCGTTCGGGATAGCTTCGCTCGCGCGTACCTTTTCCATTTCTCACCCAAATTTAACGTTGGCCTGCTTGAAGTGCAGAATTTGCTATCTGGACAACTTCTTGCTGCCGTGCGTTTTTCCTTGTGACTCGATACAGCACCCCCAGCCTTTGCCACTCAACAAAAGCAGTGCAGTAAGCACCGCAATTATTGAAATAAATCCCCCTGAATCCGCCCGCCAATTCAACGCTTCTGTAAGTATCCTGTGGCAATCGCGAAGGAGGCGAAAACGGTTCATTTCTTTTAGCTTCGATTGTGCCGAAATAACAAGCTCCCGCGCGGCATCCTTTGCCTAAATACATTCCCACAATGTAACCGTGGGAACCTGCTTGCACATCAAAATCAAGTTGCTGAATGTCTGATAAAGGAAGTCTACTCGGAAGAAAAACAGGCACTCGCGTTTTGCCTTTGATTTGTCTAAAGATGTTACTAGCAGGAAAACGACTGTTAGCTTGGTTTGCACCTGAGTTATCGGGGATTGGGGGAATTTTTTGGACAAAATTCCTCCACTGCACAACTCTATTTTTAGCAATGTTAAAAGTGGGAATCGAGTATTTTTCTAGCGCAAAAGAAGGGCGACCGTTTGTCAGGTTGAAGTTGCGGCGAATCACTGTAATTTCGGGTTTGCCTAAGCCGTAAGCTGTGGCTATGGAACGGGCGAGATTGCAGCTAATTCTGAAGCGTCCCATCTCAATACTGCCATTTTCCGCTTGATAAGACCAATTGTAACCCTCAGAAGCACGATCGCGATCGCACAGAAAATGAGAAATCTCAAACATCTTGGCAATATGAACATCGTACAATCGCAACTTGCGGCCGCCGGCAGATTTTGCAGTATTGCGATCGGGTACAATAAATTGTATCGGTTGCCAGCTATCTTCAGGGGAATAATTAAACCAGCGGATTTCTGTAATCGGGAGTTCAGTCCTTGCTAACGCTGAGTTTGGTGTCAAAAGTGCGTGAAGCGAAGCTATCCCGTTCCCCGCAGGGGTTCCCGAAGGGTAGGGAATCGTAAAAGCAGTCACCACACCAGCAAAAATCGCCGCAAATAGCCATCTTCCCCTCATCCTGATTTCCCTGTAGACATCACAACCATTTTGTCTTGCTTCGCCAGCTTTGGAAAGAGGAGTTGGAGAAATTTAAATAATCTTTGCCCGCCCTTACCAAAACTTAACGCTTCCGAGCTAGAATAGCAGAATTTGCTATTAAAATTAAATCAGATTCTCGTCCGTTCTTAAGGGCTACGGTATACATAAAACCCCGACTTTTCCACTCGATAGTTGCTGTGCAGTAAGCCCCGCAACCGTTATGATAAACTCCTTTCACTCGGTCAGCCAGTTGAACATTTTTTAAAGTCTTAGTTACCCCTTCTATTTTGGTAGAAAACTCACCGCCTTTCTGACCTCGAATTTCCCCAAAAGTGCAAGCTCCCGCACCTCGGCAATCTGCTGTATACTCCATAGAAATAGTATAGCTGTCCACTTCCGCTTGACTTTGATAGTAAAGCTTCTGCGAAATAGGAAGCCGACTGGGGAGGAAAATTGGTACTTGTGTTTTGCCTTTTAACTTTTGCAAAATTTGACTTACCGGAACAACAGTACCCGCTACAGCAACAGATTTTGTTTCCGGCGGTAGCTGCGACAATTCGCACGCACCAAAAACTCGCGATACAGGTACTAAAGCAGTCAAGACACACGCCGAAGTCGCCAAAAGTAATAATTTATTGTTCACTGTGTTTTTCCTTGATGTCGAAACAGTCGAGTTTTTCGGTGAAGCACATTCACCTATCTACAACGATACTCGAAAATACCAAACTCCCAATAGGCATTCAGAAAGAAAGTAAGTTTAACTTTTTTTACAAATCCGCTAAAATCTGTAGTTACAGATAAAATATAGAAGGAGACAAATTTAGGAATCGAACGTGGAACTACAAGAGTATTTACGTCAGCAGGGATTAGAAACTTTGTCCGAAACTTATCATATCAAAGTTACCCGCCACCGCCAATATCCCGATATAGTCTGTCTGAAATACTCACAGATAGAATCTCCCTTGGGCGAAAAGATAGTGCAGCAGTGCCGAGGCATTATTTTAGATTCATCTCAAGATTGGCAGATAGTTTCTTATCCCTACGACAAATTTTTTAATTACGGAGAAATTCACGCCGCTGCAATTGATTGGACAAATGCCAAAGTTTACCAAAAACTAGACGGTTCTTTGACTGTACTGTATTTTTACAAGGGAGAATGGAGAGTGCAATCTAGCGGCACTCCCGACGCCGCAGGCGAAGTTAATGGTTTTGGGTTCAGCTTTGCCGAACTTTTTTGGAAAGTCTGGCAAGAATTGGGATATCAATTGCCGGAAGAAACCGACCAGTGTTTTATCTTTGAGTTGATGACGCCTTACAATAGAATAGTTGTCCAGCAACCAAACAATCAAATCGTGCTGCACGGGGTTCGCAACACTCAAACACTGCTAGAAACAGACCAGAATATTTGGGCAAATAAATACGGCTGGGAATTGGTCGCATCCTATCCTTTAACTAGCTGGAAAGAAGTTATCGAAGCGGCCCAACATTTAGATCCGATGAATTCGGAAGGGTATATTATCTGCGATGCTAACTTCAACCGAGTTAAAGTTAAGTCTCCGCAATATGTCGCGATTTCCCATCTGCGCGAAGGGTTTTCTACCCGCAGGATGATCGAGATTGTTATAACTAATGAAGGAGAAGAGTTTTTAGCTTATTTTCCTGAGTGGAGTGAGTTGTATCAACAAGTTAAGGACAAATATCAATGTTTGGTTGAAGAAATCGAGGAGGTTTACCGACAGCACAAACATATTGAAGTGCAGAAAGATTTTGCGTTAGCTGTGAAACATTTGCCGTATTCGGGGATTTTGTTTTCCTTGCGCGCCGGCAGAGTTGCGGGAGTGAAAGAAGCTCTCCGTGATGTTACTATTCATAAAATAGAAGAGTTGCTGGGTTTAGATTACATCCATTTAGGTTTGTAGAAGAAGGCACGACACGGATTTTGACACGGATACACGGATTAATGATGGAGCGTGAGGCAGATGTTTAAGGAAGAGGGAAGTTCGGCAACGGATTATGTAACGGATGTAACGGATGGAATGAAGAGGTAAGTATTTAAACAATGCCCAATGCCCAATGCCCAATTACAAATTACCAATTGCCATGAAAAGAGTTATTGTACTTGTCGGTTTACCTGCTTCGGGAAAATCTCAATTTGCTAGGGAATTGCTGCTGTCTGAACCTGCAAAGTGGGTGCGTAGCAATAAAGATTTGCTCAGAGAAATGGCTCACGCTTCTCATTGGTCGCCGGCGAATGAAAAGTTTATTGTGCAGTTGAGAGATACGATTATTTTGATGGCTTTGGAAAGTGGCAAGCACGTCATTGTTGATGATACTAATTTCGGGCCTCACATCGAGCATATCAAGGAGTTGGTTAAAGGTAAAGCTGTTGTCGAAGTTAATGATTCTTTCCTACAAGTTCCGGTTGAGGAATGTATTAAACGGGATTTAAAAAGGCTTAATTCGGTGGGCAAAGATGTGATAATGAAGATGTATAATAAATACGTGCGGGTTCCCGTTGTGCCGCCGGAATATAACCCGGATTTGCCGGATGCAATTATTGTGGATATGGACGGCACATTAGCACTTCTCAATGGCAGAAATCCTTTTGATGCTTCTACGTGCGATCGCGATTTGCCCAATCCGCCAGTTTTAGATACCGTTCGCAAGTGGCAAACCAGCGCTAATATTATCGTAGTGTCGGGGAGAACGGATGATTGTCAGCCTCAAACTGAGAAATGGTTGCAGCAGTACGATGTCAATTATGCTGCTCTTTATATGCGGAAAACGGGAGATATGAGGAAGGATGCGATTATTAAAGAGGAATTCTATCGGCAGCATATTGATGGAAAGTATAACATAAAGTTTGTTTTGGACGATCGCCAGCAAGTTGTTGATATGTGGAGAGGCTTGGGATTGACGGTATTCCAAGTAGATGAAGGGGATTTTTGACCTATGGTTTTTCTGACAATTGTCCCATGCCTAATGCTACAATCAAACTAACATTGACAAAAATTTTGTTATGATATCCATTCCCCAAGCACCACAAAAAATGACCGTTGAGGAATATCTCGAATGGGAAGCTCAACAAGAGATTCGCCACGAATATGTCAACGGCGAAGTTTTTGCCAGGATGGGCAGTACAATTCCCCATAACGATCTTGCACTTAACTTTTACAGGAACTTGTACCCGCATCTGCGTTCCAGAGGCTGTCGGATGAACGTGTCAGATGTGAAATTGCAAGTCAGTTTTCAAAGCCGTTACTACTACCCTGATGTGATAGTCAGTTGCGACCCTCAAGACCTGGATTCCCGCAAATTCATTCAGAATCCTAAAATCATTGTGGAAGTTCTTTCTCCCAGTACAAGTGCTAAAGATCGGGATGAAAAATTCACTTGTTACCTAAAAATTCCGACTTTGCAAGAGTATATCTTGATTGATTCACAAAAGATTTTTGTTGAGCGTTACTGTCGGGGAGAGGGCAGAATGTGGCTGTACTATTCTTACACTGCTGGGGAGATTATCACTTTATCAAGCATTGAGTTGGATTTGCCGATCGCACTTTTGTATGAAGGTGTTGGATTTGAAACAGAAACAGAAACAGAAGCATAAAAACACACCTAATTTTGCAGCTTTTTTATGAACAGGCAAGATGCCTGTTCCACAGAGAGTGAATTTTATTTTCTGGTGGGCTTAGACGCCGCCCATAAAAGCTGATAATGAACAGCCAAGATGCCTGTTCCACAATTATTTACTTATCGCGTCCAAGCCAGCCAGCGATTAAACAAATTTTTCACAAACGGCGTCAAACGAGTGCGATTGTAAGCATCTCCGGCTTTCCGAATTGCATCAGCTTGTGTCGGATACGGGTGAATTGTGCTAGCAATCTTTCCCAAACCAATATTGTTAACCATTGCCAAAGTAATCTCGCTGATCATATCCCCAGCGTGGCGCGCTACAATAGTTGCACCTAATATTTTATCGCTGCCTTTTTTGACGTGAATTTTCACAAATCCTTCCTCTTCGCCGTCAATAATTGCCCGATCGACTTGACTGAAAGAAATTAAAAATGTATCTAGATCAATGCCTTTTTCCTTAGCCTCGTGTTCCCCAATTCCCACGCGCGCAATTTCCGGGTTTGTGTAAGTACACCAAGGTATCGTCAAAGCGCTGAGCTTTTTGCGCCCGAAAAATAGAGTGTTTTGAATTACCATTCTCGCGGCAAAATCAGCAGCGTGAGTGAATTTATGTTTCATGCAAATATCCCCAGCGGCATAAATGCGGGGATTAGTAGTTTGCAAGTTGTCGTTGACAAATACGCCCGTGTGTGTATCGTATTCAACGCCGATCGCCTCCAAATTCAATCCTTCCACATTGGGCGATCGCCCTGTACTCACAATAATTTCATCTACTGTTACCGAGGCTTCCTTACCTTGAGATTGATAATAAATTACTTTGCCTGCATTTGTTTGCTCAACGCGCTCTATTGTGGATTCTAGTATTAGTTGAATTTCTTCGCGTAGAAAAGCCTGCTGCACGATTTTAGCAGCCTCCGCATCTTCCTTGTCTAAAATCTGAGCATTTTTGTGCAGCAATACGACTTCGGAACCCAGCCGCCGAAAGGCTTGAGCCAATTCGCAGCCGATCGGCCCTGCGCCAATTACTGCCAAACGTTGCGGTTTTTCCGTGAGGTTAAACACAGTTTCATTTGTCAGATATCCAGCTTCTTGTAAACCGGGAATTTGTGGTTGTCGCGCCCTTGCACCTGTGGCAATTACTGCTTTTTTAAAGCGGAGAGTTTGCCCCCCAACTTCTACTGTATTATTGCTAGTAAAACGACCGGAACCTAAAAAAACATCAACTCCTAATTTGTATTGGTAGCGTTCAACAGAATCAACATCGCTGATTCCCGCCCTAATCCGGCGCAGCCGTTCCATCACAGCGGCAAAATCTACTTCTACACTGTCAGAAACATTAACACCAAATTTACTTGCTTCCCAGATATCGCCGACAGTGCGAGACGATCGAATTAAAGCTTTTGACGGCACACAACCGACATTCAAACAGTCGCCGCCCATCAAATGTTTTTCAATCAAAGCAACTTTCGCGCCCAAACCTGCCGCACCGGCAGCAACAATTAATCCAGCGGGTCCCGCGCCAATTACTACTAAATTATAAGAACTAGCCGGCTGCGGATTTACCCAATCGGGCGGATGCAAATAAGAGACTAATTTCTGGTTGTGTTCGTCCATCGGGGGGACAGTTACGCGATCGACTTTTGATTGTGACATTGGCAAATTCTCCTAATTAAATACTTTTTTCTAAAGCTTTGCTGGCTATCCGAGTGATAAAGACAGTAACAGCGACAGTAGCGAGAAAACTGATAATATTAATCAACCATTTTACTGCGGAATCTTGAGGACTGGCATACACAGTTGCCGTGCCTATCGCCGCAACCTCTCCCACCAAAGAACCGGAGTAAACGTACATAATTGTACCCGGTATCATGCCAAAGGAACCCAGCACATAATCTTTCAAAGAAACCTGAGTAATTCCTAGAGCGTAATTCAATAAATTGAAAGGAAATAAAGGACAAAGACGAGTCAAAAAAACTATTTTTAATCCTTGTTGGGAAACTGCGCGATCGAGAGCATTAAACTTGGGGTGAGATTCCATATATTTTACCACGCGATCGCGGCACAAATAGCGCCCGATCGCAAAAGCAAATACAGCACCTAAAGTGGACGCCGCAAAGACGTAAACCGAACCCCACCACAAACCAAAAATCGCCCCCCCTCCCAGCGTCAGTACCGAACCCGGTACAAACAGCACAGTAG
Organism: Microcoleus sp. B4-C2; assembly: GCF_036705265.1. NCBI lineage: Bacteria > Bacillati > Cyanobacteriota > Cyanophyceae > Oscillatoriales > Microcoleaceae > Microcoleus > Microcoleus sp. B4-C2. Next base: position 5,915 of record NZ_JAUBUB010000106.1, on the reverse strand, counting down.
CCAAGTTATAAGTAGCTACAAAAGCCACTGGCCCCCACCACCCTAAATCATCGATCCGCATTAACAGAGTTCTCAAAACATCTTGAACGTAGGCGGATCTAGTTGCTACAATTAAGAGAGCGAGCAAAAGTGCGATCGAAAAAAACAACACTATGCGTTTAAATTTTACCCTATAATAATCTTGGATTCGTGCTTTTGCCATGATTCACCCGCAAATATTTATCAGCATTATACTCCAAACTTAAATTATTACTGTAAACTACCCTACAAGCGATCGTCATGACACCAAAAGCCCAACTTCCAATCCCCGAACATTTTGACCCCGAAAAATTAGGCGAAGTCTGGCGAGTACCCTACCAAGAACGCGCCGCCCAAGCGAAAGATTGGGCAAAGCAGCACAACATTCAGCCAGCATCCAGCGACACAAACAGCATTTGTTTGCTGATAATCGATGCCCAAAATACCTTTTGTCTGCCCGAATTTGAATTATTTGTGGGCGGGCGTTCCGGTAGCGGCGCAGTTGATGACAACCTGCGACTGTGCGAATTTATTTACCGCAATTTAAACGCAATTACAACCATTGCGCCGACAATGGATACCCACACCGCCATGCAAATTTTTCATCCAATCTTTTGGATCGACGAAGCTGGCGAACACCCCCTACCCGCCGCAACTTCTATTACACTCGAAGATGTCCAAAAAGGCATCTGGAAAGTCAATCCCGCCGTCGCCAATAGCATCAGCGGGGGCAATTTTTCAGCACTGGAAAAACAGGCTTGCCACTACGTCAAAAAACTCAGCGCCGATGGGAAATATCCCCTGACAATTTGGCCCTATCACTCAATGTTAGGTGGCATCGGACACGCCCTGGTTTCGGCGGTGGAAGAAGCAATATTTTTTCATACTATAGCCCGCAACAGCCAAGCACTTTTTGAAATCAAAGGCGGGAATCCACTGACTGAAAACTATTCGGTTTTGCGGCCTGAAGTTTTAGATGGATTCGACGGCAATCCGATTGCGGAAAAGAATGCTAAGTTTATTGAGAAATTGCTCGATTTTGATGCGGTAATTATTGCCGGACAAGCCAAAAGTCACTGCGTTGCTTGGACAATTGATGATTTGTTAACGGAAATTTTGGCGCGAGATCCGAATTTGGCAAAGAAGGTTTATTTGCTGGAAGATTGCACTTCGCCTGTGGTTGTTCCGGGTGTTGTTGATTTCACGGAACAAGCAGATGCAGCTTATCAAAAATTTGCGGCGGCGGGAATGAATGTGGTTAAATCTACTGAGTTAATTCTGGGCGATTAAAGACGAGTGTTTTCTATTGGGTTTTTCAGTGCAAAAAAAGTATACATTATGAACCCTATGCGGTAATTTTTGTTTGCTTGGTACTCTGGTGCGATCGCATTTACACCGTATTCCAGGTTAATGAAGTATACCCCAGAAACCGGGTTTATTTACAGTTATCCCATCCTTACTGATTCTGTTGCTCGAAACCCGGTTTCTCCGTACTACATCTACATGGAATATGCTGTAACTGATAGCTTATGATATAGCGAGCCTTGCAGGAGTCGTAAAAAGATGTAGGGGTAGTGCTAAGAGTGCCTACCCCGGCCTCATGGGGCAACCACGGGGGGTTTGCCCCTACAAGAATTACACAAATGATTTAGGATTGCTATATCATATCCAAAATGCACACTGACTATATAAGTTTAATCAAGGAGTTTCCCGATGGCTGAAAGCGGAATTTATAGTGTTGTTCTGTTTCGGGATGCGAGTGTGCGAGCAATTTCAAAACTATCGGTGGCCCTCGCCACGACTCTTCTGAGCACAGTTGTAAATGCAACCCAAGCCGACGCAGTTCCCGTCACCTACGATTTCACCATCACTGTTACCAAAGGCGGGTTAGCGGGCAATTCATTCAACGGTTCTTTCAGCTACGATGATGCCAAATTGAAGGGAACGGGAGTGGAAGAATTGGGAATTAATGAGGGATTAACGACGTGCCTAAATTACCTGGGACGCACTTATCGCGAAACCGATGATACCAGTTATCCTACCTTTCCCACACTCAGATTTGAGGATGGTAAGATTACACAACTAAACTTTTGGATTCAGCCGAATCAGCGAGTTAATTGGTGGAATTTACCTGGATGGGAAGTCAAGCTGTCTGAGCCGAAAATGAGTGATTCAACTGTTCCCAATTGTCAAAAACGGTGAGGAGTGGCTAAGGTGCGATCGAGGGTAAAAATATACGAGGAATTAGATGCAACTGCCTACGCTTACGGTAATTTCATGCAGCCACGCTACCAAGGTGCGATCGCCGATTATCTGCTGGGGCGATCGAATATTTGCGATCGCTAGGAACGAATGATATCATGTGCGATCGAGCGATTAAAAGGGCGGGTTTTTGAGATTGTCAATTATTGGCAGATATTTTTCGTGAGGGGAGCCCCTACGGTATTAGGGGTAATAGACGGAACATAATATGATTCAACTATTGTTTGAAAAAAAAACCGCATGATTCCTATTTTCTGTCGGTCAAGAGTGCCTCGGCGCTTGATGATTTTTAGGATCGCGAATTAAATAACTTACAATTTTAATTGTTATTGTGGGATGGGCGTCCCGCCCGTCCTTTTTGGACGGGCGAGACGCCCATCCCACAATCTTGTGGAAGTTATTTAATTCTCATTCCTTAATAACTATTTCCCATCTAATCGAGGGGTTCCTTCCAAAAAACTGCCGCTCAACATTAACTCAGTCATCCGGTCTAAGTTGCCGCTGACTTGCAATTTTTTGTCTTTTTGAAAGCGCTCGATATCGGCTTTTAAATTGCCGCTATTATATCCTAATTTACTCAAATAGTCAATAGCTTGCTGATTGCTTAACCAGATATCAGCAGAGCGGAAAATCGGCACGTATTGATCGCGCCAAACCTGGGCAAAAGTTGCCCTATCTAAATAGAAAATCCTCCCCCGTGCCGGGTCTCCAATGACAGCTACACTGTCATTCATGCCCAGCAAAGCGACAGCGTGGGGTAGCTTCCGAGGGCCGTCAAATAGCCAAACTGCTAGCACTCCGGGGCGATTAATTTGCTGAATTTGCTCCCAAGTTGGCGTTAGTTCGATCGCATTTACGCCCAAAGCTCTTGCTGCTACAATTATTTGTGGCATCGAAGTTCCCAAGCGACTCGTCCGTGCAAAACGCGCTACACTCGATTCCGTCGCATCCATTCCCCAACGCCTTAACACTGTTGCTAGCGCCGCCGGCGCGCAACTGCTGTTAGATGTTTGCCGAAATACACCGTTTGGCCGCAAATTATCTATTAAATCAGCGTAAATTGGCGCCAGAAAATAGTTTTCAGCGCCTGTAAATCCTCCCAATCCCAACAAGCCAATTAGGATGACTGCGATTACTTGCGATCGCGCTGTCAACCAACTTATACTAAAGCCAATACCGCAGACTCCCATCAACATCACTCGTAGCAAAGTCCAAGTAACTCGCATTCCGTGAAAGCGCCACTCGATCGGCAAAACAGGCATTTGAGGCATATTTAGAGCCAGTAGCAGCAAGGCAATATAAAAACCCAAAAACAGCAGGGCGATCGAATTTCTGCCCTTAAACAAGTCGTTAGCCGTCACTCCCGATCGAACTAACACCCGCCCGAACCGCATTCCCCAGACAAACAGCACCGAACCCAGCACCAGCGTCACTACTATTTCCATGAACTCAAAATTTTGTTGCTTAACTAGGTTGTAACATTTATGCGATCGACTTGAACCCCAATCAATAGTGGGAGAGAGGAACACTGGGAAAGAGAAACAGTGGGGGAGAGAATTTGACCACGAATTTCAAAGGTGGTACCCGCCACGTGATTTATCCGTGGAATCAATCCAAAATCGAAAATCCTCAAGCCCCCGCATTTATCCGTGGGGTCGCCTCTAAAATCTAAAATCTAAAATCTAAAATCGATTGACGATGTTTGGGTTTCCTTCCTGAATTTCTCGCTACAATCGAATAAACAGGATTTATCCAAAATCGAAGCAGGTAAAACAACCCTTAATTCTCAAGGCTTTGACCTGCATAGCTTGCTGGAGATTAAGTTTTTTCAGGTTTTTCTTGATGAGTCTGAGTCAATGGTTGAGAATGAGATAATTCCGCTACCTAACCCAACAGGAGGTATTGCCATGTTTGCCAACTTAAAGCTGAGAAGCCGGAGGCTACTGGGATATGCAGTTCCCCTTGCTTTGTAGGCGATTAATTTGTTCGTTTTTTAAATATAGGAAAAATTTAAGATGATTAACTTCAAATCCACAAAATTAAGAGAGCGTATCCTGTGGGGATATTCCATACCGATTTTGCTTTCAGTTGGAGCAGCTACTTTGGTTTTTTTTAATGCTAAAGAAGTAGAAGAAAAAGCAAAAGTGCTAAATAATTCTCATGCTGTTGTTATAGCATTAAAAGCTCAACAGCTAGGATTTGCAGGTATGCAAAAAGCTGCTCGTGGGTATTTTTTGGCCAAAGATAGTGCTTTCTTAACTGAATACAATGAAGAGGCAAACAGCTTTGACAAATCCTATCAGGATTTACTTAATCGGGCACAAAACCCGCAACAGCGCCAGCGGCTAGATGAAATGAAGGTCTTAAAAAATCAGATAGACCAAGGCTATAAACAAGCCTTTTCTTTGGTCGATCAAGGTAAGCGAGACGATGGAGTTAACTTATGGAACACACAAATTGTACCAAAGCTTCGTCAGGTTGATGCTATAGCTAAGGAGTTTCAAAGCACCGAGGAAGGGATTTTAATTGATCAAGAAAAAGAGCAAATTCAAGCTTTGCAGTTCCTGACTACAGTGGTGATTTTAAGCACTGCTTTAGCTGCACTTACGGCAATTGCGATCGCTCTGTGGATTGCTTCAGGCATTGCAAAAAGCATGAATCAGTCAGTCAATATGATTGTTAGTTCTTCCACAGAAATTGCGGCCACAGTGGAACAGCAGGAACGCACAGCCGCACAGCAATCGAGCTCTGTAAATCAAACGACAATCACCATGGATGAGTTGGGCACTGCTTCCCAACAATCAGCCCAGCAAGCCCAAGCTGGTGCGGAATCTGCACGGCAAGCTTTAAAGAGCACTGAAAAGGGAACCCTAGCAGTGGAGCAAACACTGGAATCGATGATAATATTGAGAGAAAATGTCGGGGCGATCGCGGCACAAATTCTGAAATTGAGCGAACAAACCCATCAGATTGGCAATATCTCTACTGATGTCACAGATTTAGCAAATCAAACAAATATGCTGGCACTGAATGCCTCAGTAGAAGCAGTCCGGGCGGGTGAAAACGCCAAAGGTTTTACTGTCATAGCCACAGAAATCCGCAAACTAGCAGATAAAAGTAAGAAATCAGCCGAGAAAATTAACCGCCTAGTCGATGATATCAAGAATGCGATAAATTCCACCGTAACGGTGACAAAGGAAGGTACTAAAACAGTAGAAGAAGGAACCATAATCAGTCAAGAAACGGCAGCAGCTTTCTCGGAAGTAGCAAATGCGGTTAACAATGTGGTATTGAACAATCAACAAATTTCTCTAACTGCTCAACAACAAGCAGTTGCTATTAAACAAGTAGTGGATACTATGAACAGCCTCAACCTATCTGCAAAAGAAACAGCTAGTGGTATTACTCAAACCAAAGTAGGCACTCAACAATTGAACGATGCAGCCCACAATCTCAATTCAATTGTCTAAATGGTGCTCAGTGTTTTGGGCTAGCAGACTAGCAATTGATAGCATTGAGTCAATCGATTTTAGATTTTAGATTTTAGATTTTAGATTCAAGCATTGACTTGCGCGAGATAAATACGTTCGGCAAGTTTCATCGGATACAGGTTTTTTATTTCTGGACGGATGAAT
>NZ_JAUBUB010000105.1:0-21963 GCF_036705265.1 Microcoleus sp. B4-C2 | reverse complement strand
AGAACTCTCCGACCTGAGACAAAAATCAAAAAATGATGCAGCCAGGAAAAATTTTCCCGATTTCCCAGAGCCGGCCGACTTGCTCAACCAGTTGAAAGCGCGGCGCAAAAAGTCGAGGGCAGACTTGGCTGACATGGAGGCACTGTTGGAGATACTCAGCTACTTAGAAGAGTCGGACTGAGCGAAAGATGAGCGGAAAGTCAAATGTCCAAGAAGGTAATAAATCTGAAACCCGTTACCCGTGAAGAGTTAAAAGCAATCGGGATGACAGGATTTGAACCTGCGACCCCCTCGTCCCGAACGAGGTGCGCTACCAAGCTGCGCTACATCCCGAAATTAGTCACTAGATTTTAAGCTTATCACATTCAAGTAAAAATTTAGCAACCTCGTATATAATTATTTGTAAAACACTACTCAGGCGGAGACAGACGTGACAGTTAAGCCCCAGTGGTTGCGAGTTAAAGCCCCCCAGTGGGAGCGCGTCGGCAACGTCAAAGAAATTTTGCGGGATTTATCCCTGAATACGGTTTGCGAGGAGGCTTCGTGTCCGAACATCGGCGAATGCTTCAACGCAGGTACTGCGACATTTTTGATTATGGGCCCGGCTTGTACCCGCGCCTGTCCTTACTGCGACATCGATTTTGAGAAAAAGCCCCAACCTTTAGATCCCACAGAACCCCAAAGATTGGCCCAAGCAGTGCAGCGGCTCAAACTCAACCACGTCGTGATTACCTCTGTCAACCGGGACGATTTGCCGGATGGGGGCGCGTCTGTGTTTGTCGAGTGCATTCAAGCAGTGCGATCGGCGATGCCCGATACAACTATAGAAGTTTTGATTCCCGACTTGTGCGGCAACTGGCAAGCTTTAGAAATCATTCTCGCAGCCCGGCCAGAGGTACTCAACCACAATACCGAAACCGTAAAGCGACTTTACCGCAAGGTGCGGCCGCAAGGAAAGTACGATCGCACCTTGGAACTATTGCAGCGAAGCCGCCAACTCGCACCTGGGGTTTACACCAAATCCGGCATCATGGTGGGACTCGGAGAAACAGACGCCGAAATTCGGGAGGCGATGCAGGACTTACGGGCTGTGGGCTGCGATATTTTAACAGTTGGACAGTACCTGCAACCGACTCAAAAGCACTTGAACGTCGAAAACTTTGTGCCTCCAGAACAGTTTGATGCTTGGAGAAAGTTTGGCGAATCTTTGGGATTCTTGCAAGTTGTCGCTTCTCCCTTAACTCGCAGTTCCTATCACGCCGAACAGGTGAGGGAACTGATGAAACTTTACCCACGCTAGCAATTGTAATTTGAGTTGACTCGCGCCCGTTAGCGAAGCCCTCGAAGAGGATCGCACCATTCTCAGTAAGATAGGATTGAGCCACTCGCCCACAAAGAAACCGGGTTTTTTAACCGAGATTTAGGGCTTTAATCAAGTATTTTGGTTAAAAACCCGGTTTCGACGCACCCATGCGTCCAGGACTTTAAGACCCGATCGAGTCAACAGCAACGAAAAACCTGCGCTTTCTGTGACGGCATGGTGCAAAAGACCCCGTTTCTGATGCTGGGGTTCTCGGCCTGATGTTAAGCCCGAAGCCGCAGCCCATAGCAAAACAATTATCGGTCGATCGCCCCCTCAAACTCATGACTTACGCAAAAGACATCGAGAAACCCGGTTTTTGCGTCAGCCAATAACTCGGTACTGGGGACTCTAGCAACTCTGAAACCCATATTCTATAATGGATTAAACTTCTGCGCTCACGGCAGCGTATTTAATCAACAGCGCGGAGTTATATAAAGTTTTATTAAAAAAATGGCGAATTTTCCGAAGTGATCGGGAACCAGGTAATCGGTGATGAAGATTAACTTAACTTCTGACTAACGTCACTTGTTTATAGCGAGTCACTATCTATACTAGCTACATAAACAAAGAAGTAAAGCACACTTTTCGGGCCTTCAACCTGTTACATCAGAAAGTTCTTAGCGTTTTCCAGAATCTTGGTAAAACAAGTGGGGCAGCAAAAGTTCGATCTCTCCAACAGCAGAAAAGTCAGGAAAGTTACTAAAGAAACACAAAGCGGTGATGCTTCGTCTTAACCAAGTGGGCATCTTAATTATAAATAACCGCCAAGCGTAGCATCTTTTCACCGGAGCCACTGAGAAAATCACTATGCCAGCCACCTCTTTTTACGCTGAAGCTGAATTCGACGAACAACTGCGAGTCAATCCCTTGCCAGGTGATGTGTTGGATGAAGATGTTGAAGAAGCTGGAGACGAACTGCTCGACCAAGACCCAGCAGAGACAGAAGATGCAGACCCAGCAGCCAAATTGCAAAAAAATGCCAACCGTCGCACTACAGATTTAGTGCGCCTGTACCTCCAAGAAATAGGTCGGGTTCGTCTCTTGGGTAGAGACGAAGAAGTCTCGGAAGCTCAAAAAGTTCAGCGCTATATCAAATTGCTGGAATTACGCAACACCGTCGCCTCCCAGGAAGAAGGGCTAATTGCGCGTTTCGTGCATTTAATTGAAGTGCGCGATCGCTTGTCCGCACAGTTGGGACACAAACCTTCCTTGGAACGCTGGGCATTAACTGCCGGCGTCGGTGACGTGCCAGAACTCAAGCGAATTATGGCCGAAGGCAAGCGCCAGTGGGCCGAGTTAGCCGAGATGACGGTTGAGACGATCGAAAGAGTTCAAGCTGAAGGCGTCGAAGCTAAAGACCACATGATTAAGGCGAACCTGCGCCTGGTGGTTTCGGTGGCGAAAAAATATCAAAATCGCGGTTTAGAACTGCTCGACTTAATACAAGAAGGTACTCTCGGACTGGAGCGAGCTGTAGAAAAGTTTGACCCGACGCGAGGCTATCGGTTTAGCACCTATGCCTACTGGTGGATTCGGCAGGGAATTACGCGGGCGATCGCCACTCAAAGCCGCACCATTCGCCTCCCCGTCCACATCACCGAAAAACTTAACAAAATCAAAAAAGCCCAGCGCAAAATTTCTCAAGAAAAAGGTCGGACAGCTACGATCGAAGACATCGCCGTCGAGTTGGACATGACAGCGCCCCAAGTCCGAGAAGTTTTGCTGCGAGTTCCCCGTTCTGTTTCTTTGGAAACCAAAGTGGGCAACGAAAAAGATACAGAGTTGGGCGACTTGCTCGAAACCGACAGCATCTCCCCAGAAGAAATGCTGATGCGAGAAGCTTTGCACCGCGACTTGCAGCAACTGCTGGCAGATTTGACCAGTCGCGAGCGAGATGTAATTTTGATGCGCTTTGGTTTGGGTGACGGACACCCCTACTCGCTGGCAGAAATCGGTCGTGCCCTCGACTTGTCCCGCGAGCGCGTCCGCCAAATTGAAGCCAAAGCTTTGCAAAAACTCCGCCAACCTAAGCGTCGCAACCGCGTCCGCGACTATCTGGAGTCTCTAACTTAAATTTGGGCGGTCAGTCAGCGCGATTAATCAGGGAGCAAGGCATTCGGCACTTGTGCAGAAGGCATGAGGCATTCGGCAGAAGTAAAAATATTTACTTCTCAACAACTTCTCTGTCCTCTGCAGCAAGTCAATCGATTTTAGATTTTAGATTTTAGATTTTAGATTTTAGAATTGAAGCATTCACCCCACAGATAAATTCGGGGGCTTGTATCCTGGATGATTTCAGTCATAAAGCTGGTTAAAAGTCAAACAATATCAAAAACCAAATTTTTTCCTCAATCTTTTTTCAATAAGCTGCGATATTTGCAAAATATCTCGATCGTTGTGTATTATTGTCAATAGGCAGACTTTCTTGAGAGGGTCACAATGGCACTTTATACCGCGTCCTCATTCAAATCCGAACTCAATGACAAAGGCTGGCGGATGACTCCCCAACGGGAAACCATCTTGCACGTGTTTCAGAACCTCCCCAAAGGCAATCACCTGAGTGCGGAGGATTTGTACACTTTGTTAAAAAATCGCGGCGAAAACATTAGCTTGTCCACCATTTACCGAACTTTAAAGTTAATGGCAAGGATGAGCCTCCTCCGCGAACTCGAACTAGCAGAAGGTCACAAACACTATGAAATAAACCAGCCTTACCCGCATCACCACCACCACCTAGTCTGCGTTCAGTGCAACAGAACGATCGAATTTAACAACGATTCGATTTTGAAAATTGGCATGAAGCAAGCTGAAAAGTCCGGGTTGCACCTGCTAGACTGCCAGCTAACCATTCATACGGTGTGCCACGAAGCTTTGCGGATGGGATGGCCGTCTTTGGTTTCCAGCAATTGGTCTTGTCCGAGGTCGATCGCCCAAAACGGCAGCAGCGCCCCGGATTCAATCGAGTGACGGTACACTATTTTCGCATTTTAAGTACGGCTTGTTACAAGTTTTAACAAAAATCGGTAGCCCAAGTGCGATCGCAGTTACGCGGAAACCGGGTTTCTTAGGAAAAATACATCATTTCAGGAATGAGTCGGAAAGCAGAAACCCGATTTCCTTGATGTAGCCGCAAGGCTGGGGCTAAAAAGTTTGGCTCAACAAATCGTCGCTGCTGACCCCGTAACTGCGCTGAGCTCGATCGAGGGCGTCTCTCGTGGGAGTATCAAAAACTCCGCTGATCGAGCCTGTGTAAAAGCCGAGGTCTTGCAGCCGCCTTTGTAATTGCTGAATGCTCGATCGACGAGAGTTGAAACTGCTGCTAATTGGAACAGCAGGAACAGCTACCCGCCCAGCTAATCCATTTTGGATCGCAGCCCAAGTCGCCGGAGTGGCAATACCCGTCGCCGGTGACAAATTGCGTTCCTGCTGAAACGACAGCACGGCAAACTCGGTTTCGGCTCCAAATACTCCGTTCACCGGGCCGGGGTTTTTGCCCAGACTTCTGAGCGCAGACTGAAGTTGTCGGACAGCAGGCCCAGTATCGCCCCGTCGCAAACCAGCGGCAATTTGCGGCACAGGCGCGGAGGCCTGCCTGTTGCCTTGCCGCAAAGCCGATCGAGTGCTGCGATCGACTCTTCCAGTCCCGAACATCCCGCTATCTCTCTGAAAGCGGATCAAAGCTGCTTGAGTTGGTCGATCGAACCAACCGTGAATCTGGCTCCTGTAATAACCCAATTCTTGCAGCCGCCGCTGGACAAATTCTACTTCTCGGCCTCTGTCGCCCAACTCCAGAAAATCTCCGGCATTACTCTGTTGATCATCTTCCTCAGTCCATGAGGTAATTTGAGCTTGCCTCATCTGGGCATCTATAGCAGTCAAAGTAGCAGTGTCAGCGCAGCCGTCAGAAACGAGATTGTAATCTTGCTGAAAACGAGTCACAGCGTAGAGAGTGCGTTCGCGAAACTTGCCGTCAACGCCGCCTTCAAAATAGCCCAAAGCTTTTAATTGCCGCTGGATCAAGTCTACCGTCGCCCCTCTGTCCCCGAACCGCAGCCCCTTGCAACCGCCATTTCCCGAAATATCCCCCGGAAGAGTAACGGGGGGAATCGGCCGGGTGGAACCAAACAGCAAAGCTAAAGTTTGCCTATCGGCAATTCCAGTCACCCGCAGTCGATTAATTCGCTGGAAGTATCTAACCGCATTTTGAGTAACTTCGCGAAAACTCCCTGTGGGATGGGCGCTGAAGTAGCCTAGCTGCTTCAACCTGCGCTGGAGTGCCGAAACACCTGCACCCGCGTCTCCAAAACGCAGCTCCCGATAATTTGTATAGTATGTTGTCAAAGAGGTATTAAAAGGTCGATCGTCATCCCCGGCAAAACTGTTGAGTGCGATCACAGTAGCTCGATCGGGCCTACCAGTCAGCGACAGTTGATAGTCTCGCTGAAAGTTAGTCAGCGCCTGTTTTGTTACCGGGCCGAGTTGACCTGTCGATGATCTGGGAAAATAACCGAGTTCCCGCAACCTGTCTTGAACAGAGCGCAAATTTGGATATCCCGGATCTATTTGAGCAAAAGCCGAACCGGCTGCACTCAAAACCGACAGCATCAAAGCCAGAGACAGCAAACGGACGTAACTCTGACTCGATAGATTTTGCCACTTGGGCTCATCAAAAATTTTCGACTCGGCGGGTGCTTCGCAAACAAGAGCAAGTTCGAGGTAAGCAAGAGATTCCATAATTTTTTAGTGTGAAATTGTGGGTGGGTTGTGTGAGCAAACTGCCAAAAATCATTTTTAGCACGCTTGGCTTGGATTCTATCAACGCTAAGTTCTACTGGGAAAGCGCGAAGCACCCGTTTTTCTAAAAAATTTACTGTCAAAAATAATTACAGGTAACAACCAAGATAGCATTGCTGCTTCTAGAGACGCGAGACTCAGCAAAAAAGTTTGCAGGCATAGTCTTAGCCTTTAAGGTCAAAAGACAATTAAGTTCTGGGGTAGTGCTGGCTAATATTTTATCTGGCTGCCGCAGAAATTCCCACAAGACTTGGGCGCAGGTTGTCCTCACCTTAATTTGTTGTCGGGTAAAGAGCCTGAAATCGCAGGTTTTTTGTTAAGAAACGCGGCTTCTTCATGTGGCGAGTGCGTCTGGGAAAGTACCGCTGATTAACGAAAAAACTAGCCACTAAAAATCCCCACTTTTGCTAGTTGCAAATAGAACGGGGATTTTTTGATAAGCTCACATCTTGCATCATTCTTAAGAACAGGCAAGATGCCTGTTCCACAAAGAGTGAATTTTCTTGTGGAATAGGCTTCTTGCCTGTTCATAAAAAGCTTATTGAGAATGGTGTAACATCTCGTAAGTTGACTGTGTATTAAAAAATCGACGCTCGCTTAAATTAAGCCGAACCGATCGCAAATTACAGCTACTCCCGCTGCAAAAACAGTAATTGCGAGGGCTACCAGCGGGTTTTGGCCTCTGCTCACGGCAAAAGAGGTAACGACCCCAGCTCCCAAAGCCGCAGTAACAGCAGCAGTCGCCAAATCTCGATCGGGACGTTTGTCGTACATATTTTTTATTGTTGCTAGCTCAATAGCAGAAAACTTACATCTTGTAATCCAAGCTACCACTCTTACCTGTTCAGCGGTGACAACAGCCTGGGTTTTGCAACTAACCTTAAAATTTTGCTAATTTTCTTAACATACTCTCCTGAATTACATAAGTTAAAATTATGTTTTTTCAAGTTTTTATGTTGACTTTGATCTCTTGAAACCTTTTGTCTGCTGGGCTTTTATGTCAAATTCAGGATGTTGCAGGGGCGATCGCACCCGCAGTCTCAGCGCATCAAACTGCAATCTCAAATATCGAAAATAAATTTAACTTGACTTTTTGTGATAAATGTGTATCTCGCTATTGGCAACAATACACAGGAAAAAACCCGGCGTTGGTGAACAATTTTCACACTGCGATTGGTTCGCTGCCCTCACAATGAGATGAGTATATTTTTTGTCTCATTACTATCTAAGTTTTATTCGCCCTCAATTCTTTCAGTATTGCCACCTTTGACCCAACCTTCGCGATTGCCATCCTCAATGCGAATTCGCTGCCACTCTTTGTCGGGCGACTCTTCCAAAACTACGACTCTTTCCTTGTAAGCAACACCGCCAATGCGGTTCGAGTCTCGGCTACCAGTATCGCGGAGAATTAAGCCGATCGGCTGAGTCACCATCGCGCGGTAAGCTCCCGGTTCCAGCGGTTTGGGAGACGGGGCATCGCTAGATGTAGAAACAGGGCTAGCCTGGGCTGTTGACTTCGGCGCCGCGCCCGCAACCTGAGCTGGTGTTTTGTCGTTGGAAAAAACAGGTTTTTCGGGGATAGTAGTTAGCTTAGCGGCAAAGTAAAGTGCAGCAGCCACGCTAGCACCTGCCATCAGGACGATCGCGAGCAGAAAACCCACTAAAAATTTGAAAACGCTATATACAGTGTTCATAAAACCGCAAATGAAGGAAGAGGGAAGAAGGAAGAAGGAAGAAGGAAGAAGGAAGAAGGAAGAGGGAAGAAGGAAGAAGGAAGAAGGAAGAAGGAAGAGGGAAGAGGGGAGAGGGAAGAAGGTTGACTGTTGAGTGTTGAATGCTGAATGTTGAGTAAAATTTGACAACTGGCGACTGACAACTGACTACTGACTTCAAAAGGTTAACCCTGAATCCGGCGGCTCAGACTGCCGTATCTAGAAGCAAGGCGAGCTTTCCCAGCAGCAGCCCAATCTTGGAGAAACTGGATTTGTTCTTGAGCCGTTCTGGCTAAGGGCACCATCTGACTAGCTGATTCTAAAATATCATCAGTGGTAAAGTCTCGATTTTGGCTAAACCCAATGTGCATTGCTTCAATCAAAGTTTGCTCGATTTCGGCCCCTGAAAAATCGGGAGTTTCGTAAGCCAAGCGCTCTACATCGTAATTTTTGATGCTGTGCGATCGCAACCGCAACAAATGTACCTCAAAAATCGCCCGCCGTTCCTCCTGGCTGGGCAAACCCACAAAAAATATTTCGTCAAACCTGCCTTTTCTCAGCATTTCCGGCGGCAAAGACTGGATGTTGTTGGCTGTTGCTACCACAAACACCGGCGAAGTTTTTTCTGCCAACCAAGTAATAAATGTCCCGAACACCCGGCTGGTTGTGCCGGAATCCCCTTTACCGTCTAATCCCGCAAAAGCTTTGTCAATCTCGTCAATCCACAGCACGCAGGGGGCCAAAGCTTCCGCTAGCTGAATCATTTGTCTGGTGCGGGATTCCGATTCTCCGACTAATCCGGCAAACAAGCGCCCGACATCCAAGCGCAGCAAAGGCAAATGCCAGTGGTGGGCGATCGCCTTTGCTGTTAAGGATTTTCCGGTTCCTTGAATTCCGACTAACAACAAACCTCTGGGATGCGGCAAACCGTATTGGCGAGCTCGATCGGTAAAAGCACCGCCACGTCGCAGCAGCCATTCTTTGAGATTGTCCAAACCGCCGATATCGGAAATATTTTCGCGGGCTGGGTAAAAATCCAGAATTTGAGTTTGGCGAATTGTTTGGCGCTTTTCTTCTAAAATCAGTTCCGCGTCGTCGGAATGGAGTTCGCCTCTGGTGGCGATCGCCTTGGCCAAAACTCGACGGATTCGTTCGATCGACAGCCCTTGACAGCAGCGCACTATTTCGTCCAGCAAACGCCCTTCAATGGCTTGTCCGGTAGCCCCTAATAGCCTTTCTACCTCAATTTTGATTTCCGCCGCCGCAGGCAGGGGAAACTCCAAAACAGTCATCACTTCGCTGAGGTCTTCGGGGATCGAAACTATAGGAGATATGATGACAATATTTTTGGGTACTGATTTGAGGAGTCTCGCCAAATTCCGCAGCTTGCGGGAAATCGAGACATCTTCCAAAAACCGCTGAAAGTCGCGCAGAATAAAAATTGCCGGCGCGGTGGCGGGTAATTTTTCTAGAAATTCCAAAGCTTGCAGCGGGTTGCGCTTGCCAAAACCTGTATCGTTGGGATTGCCTTGGTAGCCATCAACAAAATCCCAGATGTAGACGGCGCGAGAACCTTGTTTTTTGGCACTTTGGGCGATCGCGGCTTCTACGCGCTCTTCTTCCCGTGTGGGAATGTAAATTAGGGGGTAGCGCGATCGCAGGAGTAGTTCAAACTCGTCGCTAAAAATAGTCATTAGTCAGTTGTCAGTGGTTAGTTGTTAGTTGTCAGTGGTTATTTCTTATTTCTTATTTCTTATTTCTTATTAGCTAATGCCAACTGCCCACTGCCAACTGCCCACTGCCAACTGACTAAGGCAATTGCCGTTTAAGTGCTTCCAGAGACGCCCAGCGACTGTCTGAGACTGTTTCGGTGCTTTCTGTATTGGCATCATCAGTTAAAGAAATTCCCGGACATTCAATATCGCATATCTGTTTGTGCGGCAGTTCCAAACACATTTGCTCGTACACCCAATCGCCCGGAGAGAAATAGCCACCTGGGGACAAATTTTCCACCAAATCTTCTAAAGCCACTTCTATTTCTGCTGAACTGGAATCTGTTTGATTTGCTGTTTCTTCGAGCCAGATTAGTTCCGATGAGTTGAGTGCCAAACGATGATTGTATTGTTTCAAGCATCTGTGGCAGGTGAGAGTAACTATTGTTTCTGCTTTCGCCTTCACCTCAAGATAATTCCCTTGGTGAGTCACTTGCAGTCGTCCTCGCACCGGAGTAAGAGTTTCTAAATCGGGGATAAATTCTTCAAAATCAATGACCTCTTTCCGCTCACTTTTTGTGAGGAGATGAGGGATATAAATTGTCTCCATAATCTTTTGCCTTCCTACTTCTTGAATTCAAAGGTCAAAAGGAATAGTTAATTTTTAACTTCTTCCTTCTTCCTTCTTCCTTCTTCCTTCTTTAGCGTCAGCGCAGCCGCACTACCAAACGCCGATCGGGTTCTTGTCCTTGACTGTAAGTTTCTATATCCTCACATTCGCTCAAAAAGCTGTGGACTTGACGGCGTTCTGCCGAAGACAGCGATTTTATTTCAACTTCAACTCCCGTCGATCGGGCTTGATCTGCTGCGTACTCTGCCATCGATCGCAATTCTTCTTGGCGGCGGATGCGATAGCCATTTAGTTCAACTGTATAAGGAATTGACTCCTCTACTTCCTGACCTATATTCTGAACCGTGTTACAGAGGTACTGAATGGCATCTATTACATTACCGTTTGGCCCGACTAAGATTGCAACTTGTTCGGGAGTCAGATTGCTTTCATCTATTGTCATCCAATAGCAATCTTTTTGTTGTTCGCATACCACTTTTGAAGGAATTGCGGACAGTTGTAGCAATTCTTCTAACCATGCCTGTCCGCGCTGCATTTGAGAGTCTTTCATTGTTGTTAAAATCAAGCCTTTTTCTTAGAACGCTTGGGCTCAAAGGGAAGTGCATCTAATCCTTGTTCTTTTTGGGTTTTCGCCTCTGCTTCGTCCACTATTTTTTGGAGGTTTTCGGGCAGCGGTTCTCGCGACAAAATAAACGATTGAACTGTTTGGAAGATGTTAGCAATCAGCATATACATCAACACGCCGGCGGGCAGCGGGAAGAACAAAAACATCCCTGAAAATATGACTGGCGTCAGTTTGTTAACTGTAGCCTGTTGGGGGTTGTCGTTTGGCCCTTGTGCTTGTCCTGAAAGGGTTTGGTTGATGTACAAACTGATGCCGAAGCCCAGGATCATCACCAAAATATCCCAGTGGAGTGTACCGTCTGAGTCGATCGCGCCAACGCGGCCTAGAGCTTCAATAAACAGGAATCCTTTGTTACTAGCCAATCCGGGGATTGTGCCTTGAACTGTGGCTTCACCGGGCGCTAAGGCTGTGATGTTGCCCTGTTCATCTACCTTGACCACTTCTTCGCCTTTGATGACTTTCCAGCCGGGTTCAAAGTCGATTTCGCTCTTATTTTCTGCAGCTAAAACTTTTAGAGGTTTGCCCTCTGGGGTTTGAAAATTTATCTTTGTTGTGTCGCCGACTGCGATTTTGTCGCCCCCTGGAATTACCCCCACAACTGGAGCATGAAAAGTACCTGTGACGTAAATATTTTGGGGCGGTGTAGCAAAAGCTTGCGGTTGAACAGTTTCGATTTGTTCTTTGGGCAAAACTTGAACGTTAACGCTGTAATTTATGTCAGAAAACGGCGAACCCCTGAGCGTTGCAAACAGTGCAAACAGCACTGGCATTTGCAGCACTAAGGGGAAGCATCCTGCTAGAGGATTACCAAATTCTTTGTATACTTTGCTCATTTCCTCCTGCTGTTTGGCAGGATTGTCTTTATAGAGTTTTTGAATTTGATCTACTCGCTCTTTCATCAATGGCTGCGCTACTTTCATGCGCCGCATATTGCGAAGAGAGCCTGCGTTGAGAGGATAAAGAGCAAAGCGAATCACGAGCGTCAGAGCTACGATCGCTAAACCGTAGCTTGGCACGATCCCGTAGAAAAAATCTAGGATCGGAAGCATGAGGTTGTTGGAGAGAAACGAGATACCGAAATCCATTCGCTTTGAGTTAATTTAGGTGCTCTATGTTTGCTGTTGAGAACTATTTTTACCCGCTGAAGGCGAGCCGCCTCAATTTTTAGGGTTTTGTCTCTATCTTAGGACATTGCCCGTCGATCGACCGCCCGGTCTGCGGGTTTGTTTTAATGAGTTTGCCAATACTCGCACTGAATTGGGCCTCTAATCAGGGTGAAAGCGGTTCGGTTATTTAGCTTGGGCCGCGTTTGCTTTTTGAGCGGCTGCGGGCAGTTTTTCGTTAATGTAGTCATACATTGCTCGAAATTTCGGCATAGCTCTGAGTTCCAAGCGGCTGCCATTTTTCATGGTGAGCACCATGTCTCCGTAAGTCCCGAAACCGCGAGGTACTGTGACGATTTTGACTATATCTGAGTAGATAACGTCTGTCTGTTCGCCCCCCATCCAACCGCTAGTTACGGACACTCGGCGGCTCGTGATCCGATACCGCAGCCACAGAGCCCGGACAATTGCTCCTACTGCTAGGGGGATTCCCACCACAGTCAGCCCCAGGAGTAAATTGAGGATCAAGTCTCCGGGCGCGGGGCCGCCTTCATAATATACTTCCTCTCGAATTCCCATCTAGTACCTCGGCTTCTACCAACAACTGCTCTAATTCTTGCAGAATTTCTGCATAATTGCACTCTTGTGCGATCGGACGCACGACAATTACTAAATCCCACCCGAATTTTAATCGGGGCAATAGCTGTCGCAAAGCTGCCCGAATCTGACGCTTAATCCGGTTGCGGACTACAGCGCGTTTGCTGACTTTCAGGCTGATGGAAATGCCTGTGCGAGTTGGCTGCAAGGATTTTTCGGCTGTCGGTTTCGCAAAGTCGGCGCTTTTTGGTTTACGCAGAGCTTTTAAGCTGAAATGGGCCGAGTTACGGCGCATTCCCTTGCGGTATACGGCGCTGAAGTCTTTTCGGTGCTTAAGTCGGTTTGTATCGGGCAACATGGCGTAGGGCGATCGTTGAGGCCTCTCAACCTTGATGCAGTGCTAGACTGCGAGGCGGTGGCGACCTTTGCTGCGGCGAGCTTTGATTACCAATCGACCGGTTGCGGTACGCATTCTGGCGCGAAAACCGGATGTTCTTTTTCTTTTGCGGCTGGTTCCGTGCAGGGTTTGCTGTGTCATTTTGATTTCTCCCGGCTTGTTACTTTACTTTTGATTAATATTCACAATCTTCTAGTATACCATAGAAGGGTTTTCTTGGCAATTATATTTTTCACGGTTGAGATGTAATCAGAGTAAGAGTGCAGTTGCGATCGCAGCCTTGAATGATTGGTAAAGGCTAAAATCCCGCAGGCTTTAAGTGCGGTGGCCTTCTGAACCGCTGACATCTATTGAAAGCCTTGCGAAAAGAATTAATTGGATGTTTGAAAAACAATGGGTTAAAATGCCAAATATAACCAACCAGAAAAAACAGATGAATGCCACAGTATTAACCCCTACTCCGAATCCTTTAACCCAATTAACTTATCAAGTTCTAATTGAAAAGCACGATGAAGACCTCTACAGCGCAATAGTTTGGGAATTGCCAGAGTGCAGAAGCTCAGGATCTACTAAAGAAGAAGCTTTAAAAATTTTGCACCGATTGTTGACCGAGCGTCTAAAAAAAGTCGAAATAGTCTCTCTGACAGTAGACATTCCCCAAGCGGAAAATCCTCTGATGAAGTGGGCAGGAGCATTTAAAAACGATCCGCACTTTGATGAGATGTTAGAAGATATTGCAGAACTGCGCCGCGACAGGAATGCACAAATGGCAGAATATTACGATCGACTCGATGAGGCAGAAGCCACCAATAAAATTGAGGTGTAGGAAACAGCTAAGTGACTTTGTGGATATTTGATACAGACCATGCCACACTTTTTGGGCAGGGGAATCCACAAATAGTGCAGCGTGTCAGGGCAGTTAATCCAAAAGATATTGCCATTACGATCGTTACATTTGAAGAGCAAATGTATGGATGACTTAACCGTATCAGACGAGCGACATCAGGGGAGGAAATAATATCAGCTTATGCAAGTCTGCGAAAAACCATCAACTATCTGACCGAATTTGAATTGCTTGACTTCGATCGAGATGCTGAAAATTATTATAGGGAATTTTTGCGGCAAAACATCCGCGTTGGCACGCAAGATTTACGGATTGCCGCGATCGCACTTGCAAAAAGCGGTATTCTACTTACCCGGAATCGTCGAGATTTTGAAAGAATCCCTGGATTGAGGTTTGAAGACTGGTCAGTGCAATGATTGGAATGTGCGATCGAGCATGATGTAGTTGTTGAAAAAAGTTCGATCGGCCGCCAGCGCAAAAGAGAGAAAATAGAACAACAGCACGACACCGATAGCACGGATACACGGATGATATTGCAAGGGCGATCGATCGCCCTTAACCGAAAACATCAGATCGCCGCAGCTAAGGCGCAGTCATTCGATTTTAGATTTTAGATTTTAGATTTTGGATTGACCCCACGGATAAATTCGGGGGCTTGAGGATTTTAGATTTTAGATTTTGGATTGATTCCACGGATAAATCCGGGGGCTTGTACCATCAAGAAATTCTTGGTCAGCATGATCGTCCGGGTGACTAAATGTTCGCCAAACCTATTTACAATTCTTAAGTGTTTCTAAAATAAGAAGAGTAAAGTTACGATCGCACGTTATCCTACTCCCAGGAAATCAGCACACCAAGTTAGAGGATACCGACGATAATTTGTTCTATTCCTATAAGTTAGTCTCTCAAGGAGTGATGAATGTGATGTGCGAAGAGCAAAGAAAAAAATTGCATCAAATCCTTCAGCAATTAAGCGAAGCCAGATCCGAGGTGTTGGAAGCCTACGAAACAACAATGATGAGTGATGCCAAATGGGCAGTGTCTAGCCTGCGTGATGATTTAAAAAAAGATCAGTCGATCGATCCGTCTATAAAGAGCAAGCTCATGCCTTATTTTGAAGCAGCTTGGTCAGCTATTGTTAGTCCTGCATCAACGGATAGACGAGCCGGAATCTGTGGTGACAAGCTGGCTGAAGCAGAGTCCTGCATAAGAGAAATACTGAGTAGACTCTGAAGGGGATGATTTAAAATTGGAGTAGGCGAGTGCCGGAAGTCCATCCTGCGGAATCTGTTTACATTTCTTAA
Source organism: Microcoleus sp. B4-C2 (assembly GCF_036705265.1). Taxonomy (NCBI): domain Bacteria; kingdom Bacillati; phylum Cyanobacteriota; class Cyanophyceae; order Oscillatoriales; family Microcoleaceae; genus Microcoleus; species Microcoleus sp. B4-C2. The sequence continues at coordinate 6,881 of NZ_JAUBUB010000105.1, read as the reverse complement.
TTATTAGTAAAATAAGAAGAGTAAAGTTACGATCGCACATCGCACGTTATGCCACTCCAAGGAAATCAGCGCACCAAGTTAGATGACACCGACGACAATTTGTTCTACTCCTATCCTCGGTTTGTAACGCACGTAGACGATGGATTCATTCAGCAACTAACCGATTTGTATCGGGAACGGCTGAAACCGAATACTCGGATTTTTGATATGATGAGCAGTTGGGTTTCTCACTTGCCCGACGAGATGCAATTTGCCCATGTTGAAGGGCACGGCATGAATGAAGAAGAGTTGGCAAAAAATCGCAGACTGAATCATTATTTCGTGCAGAATTTGAACGCAAATCCCAAATTGCCACTGCCGGATGCAGAGTTTGACGCGGTTGTCAACTGCGTTTCGGTACAGTATTTGCAGCAGCCAGATGCGGTTTTTGCCGAAATTCACCGGATATTGAAGCCTGGTGGAGTAGCAATTTTTAGCTTTTCTAACCGGATGTTTTATCAAAAGGCGATCGCGGCTTGGCGGGAAGGTTCCGAGGGCGATCGGGTAGAATTAGTCAAGGGTTACTTTGATTCTGTCAAAGGAGCAAATATACCTGGATTTAGTAAGCCGGAAGTAATTGTTCGCAAGCCTAACTTGCCGAGTTTTATGCAAATGCTGCGAATACCAAGCGGCGATCCATTTTATGCGGTAGTTGCTTACCGCCAAAGTTAGGATTTTTTGGCTGTAAGGACTTTAGGACTTTAGGTGAAGATTGAAAGCACTAAAGTCCTTACTACAAACCGATCCAAAGCTACGCTCTTTAGGTTAGGATATATTTAATATGTGCTCCTAAAATATGGAAAACGAACTTTTGCAGCGCATCACACTCGATCCAAATATCTGTCACGGAAAACCCTGTATTCGCGGTCTCCGATATCCAGTAGAGTTAATTCTTGAATTACTCAGTTCTCGTATGAATGCTAAAGAAATTGTAGATGACTATGACGATTTAGAACATGAGGATATTCTAGCTGCTTTGCTATTTGCCGCGCGGCTGACTCAAGTGAAAAGCATATACTGAGTATTGTAGTTCATCAGTAATCATAAAGTAGGGTAACACCTTGATATGAAACCATACCAGCAAATAGCGATCGACGAATGTGGCGAACCTTTAGTCCCTATTCCAACAGAACATTTTGTCTTTGAAATGCCGCACCCTTATCAAAAGTTGGGTGCTCCCTATCACAATAGCAAAGCAGATTCGCCTTACTATTTGCGGCAAGGAGTTGTAGATAGTTTAATCGCCGCTCAAACCCAGCTACAGCAAAATTATCAAAATTGGAAAATTCTGATATTTGATGCTTATCGACCGGTGGAAGTCCAGCAATTTATGGTAGATTATACTTTTAATCAAATTGCCCTAGCTCAAGGCTGTGAATTTCCGGTTTCCGAAGACAAACGCCAAGTGATTATAGAACACGTATATCAATTTTGGGCACTACCCAGCCTCGATCGCGCAACGCCGCCCCCTCACAGTACAGGTGCAGCTTTAGATATAACTTTAGTGGATGAAAACAATCGGCAAATTGATATGGGTTCTCCGATTGATGAAATATCAGAACGTTCTTATCCAGATTATTTCTGTAATAGTAAGGAGCCGAAAAAACAGGAATATCACCGTCGCAGGAAAATATTAAAAGATGCGATGATAGCTGCGGGTTTTCAGCAGCATCCTAACGAATGGTGGCATTTTTGTCTGGGCGATCAGATGTGGGCTTGGTTGACAAATCAAAACAATAGTGGTAGTCAATTGATGGCCCGATACGGTCGCTATTAAAAGGGTACGCAATTAAATCTGAACTGGCGCACTCGCGACCTTGAGAAACCGGGTTTGTTGACAAAAAACCTCAACTTTTAGCTGCTTCCTGCCGCAAGAAACCCGGTTTTTGACACTCTATGCGTCCTGGACTATAAAAGTTTGAGCAAAATAAATCATTTGTATCAGAAGACACGGCAACTATTGCCAGCGGGGTAGCGGTGGTTTAAAATCAACGAGAGCGAACAAGTGCAGGCAAATCAAGCAAGCACTGCAAACCCTAAAGGATAACTCAGAGTTCACCCAGTCACCAACCCCAGCCTAAAGGCATGGGGCAAAGAAGAGAAAGGCTCACCACCTTTTAAATCTGAGACTAAAACAGTGTCTAGCTTGCGGGTCAAGAACCCAAACTGAACTATCTGGTGGTGGTACACCGAACGACGTTACTGGATGCTTCCCTAGTCTGTAACCTCTCGAATAGTCAGTAGCGAAGGGAGATATACACACGGGCTTACCGCCACTTGCTATGCGTACAGGACAAACAGTGTCAGCCGGCAATTGTCCCGACGAAAGTACAGCACAAAAGTACACGGCATTTAGTAGTTCCAAGGCGGTAGCAAGCTTAACGGGGGACTAATCCTCCCCCCCCATTCAATTGTAAAGCCGTCCTAAAAGGACGGGGTTTCTACCCATTTTTCTGATGAAAGCACTCATCCTCTCTGGCGGCAAAGGAACACGCTTGCGTCCCCTCACCTATACGGGTGCTAAGCAGTTGGTTCCTGTAGCAAATAAGCCGATCCTGTGGTACGGAATTGAAGGAATTGTGGCGGCTGGGATTACGGATATTGGGATTATTATTAGTCCCGAAACCGGGGAAGAGGTGAAGACGAAAACAGGAGATGGATCTCGCTTCGGTGCGAAAATTACTTATATCTTGCAAGCAGAGCCGGCAGGGCTCGCTCACGCGGTAAAAGTTGCCAGACCGTTTTTGGGCGATTCTCCATTTATTATGTATTTGGGAGATAACTTAATTCAGAATCAGTTAGATCCGTTTTTAGAGATTTTTAACACGCAGAAACTAGACGCTCTGATTATGCTGCGTCCCGTTTCCAATCCCTCTGCTTTCGGTGTGGCAAAAGTTGATGAGAAAGGCCGAGTTTTGCAGTTAGTAGAAAAGCCCAAGGTTCCGCCGTCCAATTTAGCACTGGTGGGGATTTACTTTTTTGCTCCTACTATCCACGAGGCGATCGATCAAATTCAACCTTCGCCCCGGGGTGAACTCGAAATTACCGATGCCATTCAACAGCTCATCAATCAGGAAAAACACGTAGAAGCCTGCAATTTAGAGGGTTGGTGGCTGGATACGGGGAAAAAAGACGATTTGCTGAGTGCAAACCAAATCATTTTAGATAGCTGTATCGTAGCTTCAACTGAATTAAAAGTAGATGCGAAAAGTCAAATTATCGGGCGAGTGCAAATAGGAGAAGGAACGGAAATCATTAATTCTACAGTTCGCGGGCCAGTGGTAATTGGGGAAAATTGCCGCATTGAAAATTGCTTTATCGGGCCTTACAGCAGTATTGCCGATCGCGTGACGATGATTGATGCTGATATCGAACACAGTGTAATATTGCAAGGGGCGAAAATAGTTGGCATTCACCAGCGAATTGTTGACAGCGTGATCGGGCAGCGAGCTCAACTCACCAATGCACCGGCTCGTCCAAAAGCTCTGCGGTTTATGATTGGTGATGACAGTCAAATTGAGTTATAGCAATCCTTGCAGGAGTCGTAAACTTTTTACCCCACCCCAACCCTCCCCGCGGGTTCGGGGAGGGAGTAAGAAATTCACAAATGATTTAGGATTGCTATAGCTTAAATTGAGATATTGCCAATATCGGAAGCAATAATCCTGATTTAACAAGAGAGGAATTTTTTTGTGGGGAGTAGGGGTTGGGCATCCTGCCCGCCCTTGAACAGGCTTTCCGGCCTGTTCCACAATTAGTTACAATGATGGAAACAGCAAAGATTCCTGTTCCATAATAAGTCATAGTAAGTTATCTAAAGGAGAGGAAAGTTTGGAGTACGAAGAAATACCAACTCAACAGATAATACATAAATTGCGGCAAACTTTGGAGCCGCGAATTGGTATTGCTGAGCTGTCGCTGTTGGGAACAGAAAATAGTGCGATCGCCCAAAATGAAGATGACGAAGATATCGCCCTTTTAAAAGCAGGTTTCGACATTTATAATATCCCCATTACCTCTTACCAAAGGCGACTCGGTTCCGCAGTCATCGTCGTTAGGAAAATAGTCCGAAAATTGCTCAGACCGGTACTCGAACGACAAGTAATTTACAATTTTGCTAATACGCGGGTCGTGCATACATTAAGCACACAATTGCAAAAATTGCAAGAAAATCAACAAACTATCTTTGAAAAAATTGAATCGGAATTCAGCAGCGAATATCCCGAAGTTACAGCACAGCTTGAGACTCAACAAAGAGCGATCGCAACTTTTCAGTCTGAAATAGAGCAAATTAAAGCAGTGCAGCAGCAACATACTGCTATTTTAGAGAAGATTACCGCTCAATTGCTCGATCGACAAAAATAAAGCATCAAAGATGACCCAAAATAATTTGGTCACAAGGCCCCAGATTTATTCGCGAGAGCAATGCTTCAATGCTTCAATGCTTCAATCAAAAATCGAAAATTATTCAATTCCTCAATCTAAAATCCTAAATCCTTCAAATTTTCAATGATTCAATCCCAAATCGAAAGTTCTTCAATCCTTCAATCCTTCAATTCCTCAATCTAAAATCTAAAATCTAAAATCTAAAATCGAATGACTGCACTGCCCATATGCTCGTTAATTATAGTCAACTATAACGGTCTGCGCCACACGAAAGATTGCTTAAAATCTCTACAAAAACTTGCGTATCCCGAATCGCAACTCGATTTAATTGTAATTGATAATTGTTCTCAAGACGATTCCGTTAATTTCCTGGGCGAACTATTTCCCAAAGTTCGGATTTTTGTCAATACTGCCAACAACTTTGCGAAAGCCCTCAACCTCGGCATCAGCGAAGCAAAAGGGCAATATATCGGGTTTCTAAATAACGATGCTACCCTTGACAGTCGCTGGTTAGAGATTCTTGTAAAACGGCTAGAAACTAATAAAGAAGTAGGTGCGACTAGCGGCAAATTGTTGTTTAAAGACGGGCGAATTAACAGCGCTGGTATTCAGCAATTACCTAACTTTTATTGGCAAGATGTCGGCTTTGGCGAAAAAGATTCGGGACAGTACGATACAGAACGGGAAGTCGAAGGGCTTTGTTGGGCGGCGGTGCTTTTCCGCAGGAAATGTCTGGAAGATGTGGGGCCTATAGATGAAGATTTTGTGATGTATTTTGAGGATGTAGAGTTTGCAAAACGCTGCCACAAACGCGGTTGGAAAATGCTTTATACTCCCGCCGCCATCGCCCATCACGAATATCGGGGTTCGAGTAAAGGCAGCAAACTTACCGAGTATTTCTGCAACCGCAATCGGTTTTTGTATTTGGCAAAACATGAACCGTTGCAATTAGTCAAAGGAATTCATACTTCTGATTTTTTTACTAACAAGCAGTACGATTTGCTGTTCGAGAGTTTATTTGTCGCGATTAAAAAACTGCTTGATTATCAGAAACCAGAAATCATCGAAACTGTATTACCACAGTTGTCGGAAAAGTTGGCGGTGATTTACAGTCGCCTGAAGATCGATCGCATTTTATCTCGATTGCAGGTGGTTCGGGGCGATCGCAAAATGTCGATCGCCATTTACGATCACGGACTGCATTTTATCGGCGGCGGTCAAAAATACGTCGCTACCCTCGCCTCGCTGCTGCAAAATGAATTTGACATTACTTTTATCGCCAACAAACCAGTTGCTGTTTCCGACTTAGAATCGTGGTACGGACTCAACCTTTCAGGATGCAAAATTAAAATTATGCCCTTGGCGTTTTACGATAAACGCGGAATGCAGTGCATCGATTCCAGCATCATCGTGGAAGATATGGAAAATCCCTTTGATGAAATTGCCAGAGAAAGCAAAAACTACGATATTTTTATCAATGCGAACCAACTGGAAAAAGTAAAACCACTGTCGCCGATCTCAGTATTTTTCTGCCACTTTCCCAATACCTTCCGCAACCGTCACTTTGCTGTCGATGATTACACTTTCATTATTGTCAACAGTCAATTTACCGTCAAGTGGTTGGAAAAACGCTGGAACCTACAGCCAACTTTTCTGCTTTATCCGCCCGTGGAAATGGCAACAGTTAAAGTGCCGAAAGAAAAAATAATTTTGGCTGTGGGACAGTTTGAAGCTGGGGGAACAAAAAAGCAAATTGAACTAATTAAAGCTTTCCGCAGTTTGCTAGCGGATTATCCCGAAGATTTTCAAGGATGGCGACTAATTTTAGTTGGTAGCAGCATTCCGAAAAATCCTTATTTAAAGACTGTTCAGAATTTATTGAAGCAAGATTCAAGGGCGATCGAGCTAAAAGTCAATGCTGACTTTGATGAGGTAAAATCACTTTATGCTAGAGCAAGTATATTTTGGCACGGCTGCGGTTTGGGTGAAGTCAATCCTCAAAGATTTGAGCATTTCGGGATGGCGACTGTGGAAGCAATGCACAACTATTGTGCTCCGATTGTTTTCAACGGTGGCGGCCAACCGGAAATTGTCGAACATGGGCGATCGGGCTTTTTGTTCAATACCGTTGAGGAACTGTGCCAGCATTCACATCAACTAATTGTTAATCCTGATTTGCTAGCAGAACTTCAAGCTGGTGCACAGCAACGCAGTCAGAACTTTAGACTTGCACATTTTGAGAAAAAAGTCAATAGTTTTTTTGATGTTATTCACCAAGAGTATGCTACAATTCGGCTGCCAAATCCTGCCGATATAGCTCAAATGCTCGATCGAACTTAAAGGCTAATTACACAGTCCACCAGGGGTTAAAACCCCTGGCTCAAAGCTAAAGTCCTCCTAAGAAACTCAATCTAACTGTGGAGTTTTAGCAACTAGCTCAAACCCAAAAGACTCAG